>NZ_JBBYGR010000039.1:0-47659 GCF_038405005.1 Xanthomonas sp. JL1
CGCCATCCGCCATCCGCCATCCGCCATCCGCCATCCGCCATCCGCCATCCGCCATCCGCCTACCGCCTACCGCCTACCGCCGTGCCAGCAACACCAGCAGCGCCCCGGTGCCGCCCTGCGTGGGCGGCGCCGAATGAAACGCCAGCACATCGTTGCGTTGACGCAGCAGCCGGTCCATCAGGTTTTTCAGCACGGGCGCACCGTTGTCGGACTGCAGGCCCTTGCCGTGGATGATGCGCACGCACCCATGCTCGTGCGCATGCGCCTCCAGCAGAAACTGGCGCAACAGCGATTCGGCCTGAGCGGCGGTGGCGCCGTGCAGATCCAGTTCGTCCTGCACCGAAAATTGCCCGCGCTTGAGTCGCTGAAACAATCGGCTGGGAAGATTCTCGCGCCGATAGCTGGCGGTATCGCCCGCTTCCAGCGGCGCGCTGTCGCGTAACAGGCGCGCAAATTCGCCGAGCGCTTCGGCGTCATCGCGCTCGGCCATGCGCGCACGCGGCTTGGGGCGCGGCTTGGCGTTGGCCGGTGGGGCGACTTCACGAATCGGCTTGACCGCGCCGATCGCTGCGCGGAACAACGCGCCGTCGTCTTCGTCTTCAGGATGCGACATCCGCACAGCGTACCCGGTCCAAGCGCAGACGCACGCGAAGATCAAGCGCGAAGGCGCGGGACGCATCCGGTATCATTGTCCGGTTTTCCGAGGAGTCTCATGCGCGTACTGGTTAGCAACGACGACGGTGTCGACGCCCCCGGCATCCAGATATTGGCCGAGGCGCTGCGCCATGGCGGTCATGAAGTGATGGTCGTCGCGCCCGACCGCGACCGCTCCGGCGCCAGCAACTCGCTGACGCTGGACGTGCCGATCCGCACCCGCCGCATCGACGCGCAGACCTGCGCCGTGGCCGGTACACCGACCGACTGCGTGCATCTGGCACTCACCGGCATGCTTGATTGCGACCCTGACATCGTGGTCTCCGGCATCAACAACTCGGCCAATCTGGGCGACGACGTGATCTATTCGGGCACCGTGTCTGCCGCAATGGAGGGCCGCTTCCTGGGCCTGCCGGCGGTAGCGGTGTCGTTGGTCACGCACAATCACCAAGCGCATCACTACGACACCGCTGCGCGCGCTGCGGTGGAAATTGTGGCACGTCTCAAGGCCGACCCATTGCCCGCCGACACCATTCTCAACGTCAACGTGCCGGATCTGGCGTGGTCGGATGTGCTCGGTTTCGAAGTGACTCGGCTCGGCAATCGCCATCGTTCCGAACCATGCGTGCCGCAGCGTGACCCGCGCGGCCGCACCGTGTACTGGATCGGCCCGGCCGGGCCGGAGCAGGATGCGGGTGCCGGCACCGATTTCCACGCCGTGCGCACCGGGCATATCTCGATTACCCCGATTCACGTCGATCTCACTCGCTACCAGGCGCTGGAGACTGTCGCCGGCTGGGTGGGCGGGCTGACCGCAGCGCTGGACGGCCCGGCATGACGCCGAGGCTGCGCCTGCAACCGGAGTCGGTCGGAATCGGCATGACCTCGCAGCGCGTGCGCGACCGCCTGGTCGAACGGCTGCGCGAGGCTGGCATCCACGACGAGGCGACGCTCAACGCGATGCAGACCGTGCCGCGGCACTTGTTCATCGATGAAGCGCTGGCCTCGCGCGCGTACGAAGACACCGCGCTGCCGATCGGCCACGGCCAGACCATCTCGCAGCCATGGGTGGTGGCGCGCATGACCGAGGCAGTGCTGCAAGTGACGCCGACCAAGGTGCTCGAAGTGGGCACCGGCTCCGGCTACCAGGGCGCGATTCTGGCGGCGCTGGGGCTGGAGGTGTACACCGTCGAGCGCATTGGCGATCTGTTACGGCAAGCGCGCAAGCGCTTTCGGCATCTGGGCATGAACGTGCGCAGCAAGCACGACGACGGCCGTATCGGCTGGCACGAGCACGGCCCCTATGACGCCATCGTGGTGACCGCCGCCGCACCGGCGCTGGTCGATGCGCTGGTCGATCAGCTGGCGGTCGGTGGACGCCTGGTCGCTCCGGTCGGCGGCGCTTCCTCGCAATCGCTGGTGCAACTCACACGCGGCGCCGATGGCACCATCGAACAACAGGTTCTGGCGCCGGTCACGTTCGTCCCGCTGTTGTCGGGCATGCTGGATTGAATCCATGAGAGTTTCTCGATGAAGATTTTCGGTCCGTTGTACGACGTGGCCATCCGTTGGTCGCGCCATCGCCGCGCCCCCACGCTGTTGACCGGTCTCAGCTTCGTAGAGGGTTTCATCTTCCCTGTGCCGCCGGAAGTGATGCTGGCACCGATGTCGCTGGCCGAGCCAAAGCGTTCGTTGTGGTTCGCCACCTTGAGTCTGCTGGGATCGGTCTGCGGCGCATTGGTCGGTTATCTACTCGGCCATTTCGCGTTTGCGGCGTTGCAGCCGTTGATCGAGTGGCTGGGCTGGAGCGCGAAGATCCAGCAGCAGATCGAAACGCTGCGCACGCTGGTCGCCGATTCGCCGTGGAAGGCATTCTGGGCGCTGGTCCTGGTGGGTTTCACTCCGATTCCGCTGAAGATCTTCACCTGGGCATCGGGCGTGGTCGGCGTGCCGATCCTGCCGTTCATCGCCAGCATGTTGGTGGGACGCGGCAAGCGCGTGTATCTGGTTGCCGGTGCGATCCGCCTGGGTGGTGCGCGTGCCGAGGCGGCGCTGCATCGCTGGATCGAGCCGCTGGGCTGGGTTGCGATGGCGGTGCTGGCGGTAGGTGCAGGGTGGCTGGTGTGGAAGACAACGAACGGATGAGCAAGACGCAGATGAATTCGGTACGCAAGACAGCAGTCATGCTCGCAGTGGCCATTGGGCTCACCGCCTGCAGCAGCGCCACGGTGGTGCGTTCGCCTGGGGCGAGTGGTGGTTCGTCGTCGCGTCCAAGCACGGCGCCACGCCCGTCGCTGCCACGCCCGGGTGCCACGGTGACCGTCCAGCGCGGCGATACCCTGTATGCGATCTCGCGCCGGACCAATATCACTGCCGCGGACCTGGCAGCCTGGAACGGCCTGTCGTCGCCGAATACCATCTATCCCGGCCAGACCCTCAAGCTGTATCCCGACGGGGCGAGCAAGCCCGGCAGCAGTGCGCCGGTTGCCGGCAGCGTGGCTCCGCCGCGTCCGGCTGCGCCGATCGCCGCACCGGTCAGCAGTGGATTCTCCTGGCGTTGGCCGGCCGATGGCGTGGTCGTCGGCACCTTCGTCACTGGCGAAACCACCAGGCAGGGCGTGGACATCGCCGGTGCCAGCGGCCAGGCCGTGCGCGCGGCCGCTGACGGCGTGGTGGTGTATTCCGGTGCCGGCCTGGTCGGTTACGGCGAGCTGATCATCATCAAGCACAACGACCAGTGGCTATCCGCGTACGGGCACAACCGCAAGCGTTTGCTGAACGAAGGCCAGAGCGTCAAGGCCGGGCAGCAGATTGCAGAAATGGGCCGCAGCGGTGCTTCCCGCGACATGCTGCACTTCGAGATCCGCTACAACGGCAAGCCAGTGGATCCGTTGCTGTATTTGCCCAAGAAATGAGATTGGGGCGTTGGGATTCGGGATTCG
This sequence comes from Xanthomonas sp. JL1, assembly GCF_038405005.1. Classification (NCBI taxonomy): domain Bacteria; kingdom Pseudomonadati; phylum Pseudomonadota; class Gammaproteobacteria; order Lysobacterales; family Lysobacteraceae; genus Xanthomonas; species Xanthomonas sp. JL1. The sequence continues at coordinate 3,597 of NZ_JBBYGR010000039.1, forward strand.
CAACGGCCCCGGGCTGTTCGTATCCGCATAGAGAGTGCGTTCTTCGAACTCACCACGTGGTGACTGATTGACGCTCTAGCCTGGTGTGGCGATTGAAAGCGCAGCTTGCTACAGCCCGCTCTTACGAATCCCCGATCCCGACGCCCACATCCCGTCCCACGCCATTCAGCCAGGCAACACCATCGCCAACGCCACCCGCCGGCCTTCGCTGGCCAGCACGTTGTAGGTGCGCGCGGCGGCGGCATTGGTCATTGCTTCCAGGCCAATACCGCGGGTCAGGCAGGCTGCCACTACATCGGCCTTCGGGAATAGCTGGCGCGCGCCGGTGCCGAGCAGGATCACGGCCGGGCTGAGTGCCAGCACCGCGTCCATATGGCTCACGTGGAGTTGCTCCAGGCTTTGCACCGGCCAGCGTTCCACCAGCTCGTCCGGCATCAGGATGAAGCTCTGCTGCAGAATTTGATCGTTCACCTTGGCATGACGGCCATCGGCCGCGCGCAGCGCATAAGCGTAATCGGGGTGTTCCTGACTTAAAGGCATGGCGAACTCGTTGGCTCAGCCGCGCGGCAGCACAATCTGGCGCTTTTCCTTGCCGGGGCGGTACAAAATTGCGACGTGGCCGATGCGCTGCACCAGCGCACTGCCGGTCTGCTCGATCAGCTCGGCAATCAGCGCATCACGGGTCTCACGATCCTCCGATGCCACTTTTACCTTGATCAATTCGTGGCGCTCGAGCACGTCCTCGAGTTCGGCCAGAAATGCCGGCGTGACCCCTTTGCCGCCGGTCTGCAGCAAGGCTTTGAGATCGTGGGCCTGGCCGCGCAGGAAACGATTCTGGGCGGAGGTGAGAACAATGGACATGCAGGATCGAAGCGAAGGAAAGGGTGTTCAGGGTATCATGGCGACCCGTTCGGACCGCTTTGCCAATGCCTTCCCGCAGTAAAAGCAGCCAGCGCTGGCTCAAGGAACACTTCGCCGACCCTTACGTGAAGAAGGCCCGGGCCGAGGGCATGCGCTCGCGCGCGGCCTACAAGCTGGAAGAGTTGCTGCAGCGCGACCGCCTGCTCAAACCGGGCATGGTGGTGGTCGATCTGGGTGCGGCCCCGGGCGGCTGGTCGCAGCAGGTGCGCAAGTCCATGGGCGACAGCGGCCGGGTAGTGGCGCTGGATATCCTGGACATGCCGGCCCTGGCGGGCGTGGAGTTCCTTCACGGCGACTTCAGGGAGCAGGCCGTCCTATCGCAGTTCGAAGCGATGCTGGGCGATGTGCCGGTCGACCTTGTTCTGTCCGATATGGCCCCAAATAAGAGTGGCATGGATGCGGTCGACCAACCGCGGATGATGCACCTGGCGGAACTGGCGATGGAATTTGCCGACGCCCACCTCAAACCGGGCGGGGCGTTCCTAATCAAGCTGTTCCAGGGTGTTGGGTCCGACGACTACATTCGTGAGCTTCGCCGCCGCTATGAGAAGGTGACGATTCGCAAGCCGGCGGCCTCGCGCAAGCGCTCCCCGGAAGTTTATGCGCTCGGTCAGGGCAAGCGTGTCCAGATCAAGTAAGCTGCCAATGACCACCGTGTTTGAAGAATTTAAAGAGTAGAGGGCACCGGAGCCAATGAGGATGAACGACTTGACCAAGAATCTGCTGCTGTGGGTGGTCGTCGCAGTTGTGCTGATGGTTGTCTTCCAGAGCTTCTCGCCGCGGATGGCAGGCGGCGTCGGTCCCGACTCGATCACCTACACCCAATTTCTGAAGGAAGTGGACTCCGGGCGCGTTAAATCGGTGGACTACACCGACGAGACCAACCTGGCCGTCAACGCGATCCGCTTCAAGCGTACCGACGGTAGCGAAGCTACCGTCTACGGTCCGCGCGACGACAAGCTGGTCGACGTGCTGTACAGCAAGAACATCGAAATGACCCGCCAGAAGCCCTCGACCGGCCCTGGCTTCTGGTCGTTGGTCCTGAATTTCCTGCCCGTCATCCTGATCATCGGCTTCTGGCTGTTCATCATGCGCCAGATGCAAGGCGGCGGTGGCGGCGCGAAGGGTGCGATGAGCTTCGGTAAGTCGCGCGCCAAGCTGCAGGGCGAAGACCAGATCAAGATCACCTTCGCCGACGTTGCTGGTTGCGACGAGGCCAAGGAAGAAGTGGGCGAACTGGTCGACTTCCTGCGCGACCCGACCAAGTTCACCAAGCTGGGCGGCAAGATTCCGCGCGGCGTGCTGATGGTGGGCCCGCCGGGTACCGGTAAGACGCTGCTCGCCAAGGCGATCGCAGGCGAAGCCAAGGTGCCGTTCTTCAGCATCTCCGGTTCCGACTTCGTCGAAATGTTCGTCGGTGTCGGTGCGAGCCGCGTGCGCGACATGTTCGAGCAGGCCAAGAAGCACGCGCCGTGCATCATCTTCATCGACGAAATCGATGCGGTGGGCCGTCATCGCGGCGCCGGTCTCGGCGGCGGGCATGACGAGCGCGAGCAGACCCTGAACCAGTTGCTGGTCGAAATGGACGGCTTTGAAGGCGGCGAAGGCGTGATCGTCATTGCGGCGACCAACCGTCCCGACGTGCTGGATCCGGCCTTGCTGCGTCCGGGCCGTTTCGACCGCCAGGTTGTGGTCGGCTTGCCGGACGTCAAGGGCCGCGAGCAGATCCTGCGCGTGCATATGCGCAAGCTGCCGCTGGCCGACGACGTCGTGCCGATGGTGATCGCCCGCGGTACCCCGGGTTTCTCGGGTGCCGATCTGGCCAACCTGTGTAACGAAGCGGCGTTGTTCGCGGCGCGCGGCAGCGAGAAGGAGGTCCGTATGGACCACTTCGACCGTGCCCGCGACAAGATCCTGATGGGCGCCGAACGTCGTTCGATGGCCATGAGCGAGGACGAAAAGACGCTGACCGCGTATCACGAAGCAGGCCACGCCATTGTCGGCCGCCTGGTGCCGGAGCACGACCCGGTCTACAAGGTCACCATCATTCCGCGCGGCCGCGCACTCGGCGTGACCATGTATCTGCCGGAAGGCGATCGTTACTCGATGAACCGCGTGGCGATCGAATCGCAGCTGTGCTCGCTGTATGGCGGCCGCGTTGCCGAAGAGCTGATCTTCGGCGGCGACAAGGTCACGACCGGCGCCTCCAACGACATTGAGCGGGCTACCAAGATGGCACGCAACATGGTCACCAAGTGGGGCCTGTCCGACGAGCTCGGCCCGGTTGCCTATGGCGAGGAAGAGGACGAGGTGTTCCTAGGCCGTTCGGTGACCCAGCACAAGAACGTCTCCGATGAGACCACGCGCAAGATCGATGAAGTCGTGCGTTCGATTCTGGACAAGGCCTACAGCAAGACCAAGACCATCCTCACCGATAATCTGGACAAGCTGCATGCGATGTCGCAGCTGCTGCTGCAGTACGAAACCATCGACGTGCCGCAGATCGATGCCATCATGGAAGGCCGCGAGCCGCCGCCGCCGGCCGGTTGGGGCAAGTCCGACAAGGACGGTGGCAACAACAACGACAAGGGTAGCCCGCGGCCGTTGCCGCCCATCGCCGGGCCCGCCGAGCAGATCTGAGCCGGCTGTGCACTGATCTGCAGCGGCATGCATCAAGGCCGGGAAGCGATTCCCGGCCTTGATGCGTTATCGGGCGTAGCAATGCCCACATGCAAGCAATGACCCAGGAGACATCGTGGATGTTCGATACCGCCCTCACACTGGATTGCGCCGGCCGCAGCCTGCGGCTGGATACGCCGCAGGTGATGGGTATCGTCAATGTCACGCCCGATTCGTTCTCCGACGGCGGCCAGCATGCCAGCTGCGAAGCGGCGATCGCGCATGGACTGGCGCTGGTGGAGCAGGGTGCTGCGGTGTTGGATATCGGCGGTGAGTCCACACGCCCGGGTGCCACGCCGGTATCGGTTGAAGAAGAACTGCAGCGGGTGATTCCGGTCATCGAAGCACTGGCGCAACGCACCCGCGTGCCGATCAGCGTGGATACGTTCAAACCGGAGGTCATGCGTGCAGCGGTCGCGGCCGGCGCGGGCATGATCAACGACGTGTATGCACTGCGTTCGCCCGGTGCACTGGAGGCGGCGTCGGACCTGCGCGTGCCGGTGGTCTTGATGCATGCGCGCAGCGCGCCGCACGCCATGCAAGATGCGCCGCAGTACGACGATGTGGTGGGGGAAGTCCACCGCTTTCTGGCCGAGCGCATCTTCGCCGCCGAGATGGCCGGCATCGACAAGCGCCGGCTGATCCTGGACCCTGGTTTCGGCTTCGACAAGACCACCACGCACAACCTCGCCCTGCTTGCGCAGCTGCAGCGCCTGCAGGAATTCGGCTTGCCGGTATTGGCCGGGCTGTCGCGCAAACGCAGCATCGGCGAATTGACCGGGCGTGAGGTTGCCGCCGAACGTGTGCATGGCTCGGTGGCCGCCCATCTGATCGCCGCCCAGCACGGCGCGCTGCTGTTGCGCGTGCACGATGTGGCGGCCACCGTGGATGCGTTGAAGGTATGGAACGCGATGGCGGCGATTCCGGTCCCGCGTGTCAGCGCGCCGGTCGCACCGACCATCCGTTGGCCGGACGAGGACTGATGCCTGCCGACCAACGCCCGCTGGCGATCGCCCTGATGGGCCCCACCGCCAGCGGCAAGACTGCGCTGGCGCTGGAAGCAGCAGAGCGCTGGAACGGAGAAATTGTCAGCGTCGATTCTGCGCTGGTGTATCGCGGCCTGGAGATCGGTGCGGCCAAACCCGACGCGGCGATGCGCGCGGCAGTTCCGCATCATCTGCTCGACTTGCGCGATCCCTGGCAGGTGTATTCGGCAGCGGAGTTCGCCGGCGATGCGCGCCAGGCGATCGCGCAGATCGTGGCGCGCGGCAAGCTGCCGATTCTGGCCGGCGGCACCGGGCTATATTTTCGCGCGCTGCTGGAAGGCTTGTCGCACCTACCCGAGGCCGACCGAGCTGCGCGCGCGTCCATTGCGGCCGAAGCCGCGCAGATTGGTTGGGCAGGTTTGCACTCAGAGCTAGCTCGCGTAGATCCAGTTGCAGCTGCGCGCATTCATGCGACCGACCCGCAACGGATCCAGCGGGCGCTTGAGGTCTACCGCATCAGCGGGCGGCCGATCAGTTATTGGCAGGCGCTACCGCCAGGGCTGCGTCTGCCAGTGCGTGTGTTGAAAGTGGTACTGGCACCACGTGAGCGCGCGGTGCTGCATGGACGTATCGAACGACGCCTGGACGCGATGCTGGCACAGGGCTTTCTGGCAGAAGTGGAGCAGGTGCGGGCGCTACCGCAGATGCGGGCGGTGGCAGTACCGCTGGATCTGCCGGCGGTACGCGCGGTCGGTTATCGGCAAGCCTGGGAGTATCTGGATGGGGCAGGCAGCCTGGCCGAGTTCCGCGACAAGGCGATCCAGGCGACCCGGCAACTGGCCAAACGGCAGCTCACTTGGCTGCGTGGCGAGCTGGACGCGCGCTGGTTCGACCCGGAGCGTGATCGCCATCAATTGGAGCGCGCACTTGTCGGCTTCCTCGGTGATCGTTCCGCTGTGCGGCAGGCTTCAGGCGTGTAACATCCCGCTTCCGGGACCGGCTGGGGATGCCAGGTGTCGACCGGGACAATAAGAACAATAACGAAGAGGATTTTTCGATGGCTAAGGGGCAATCTTTACAGGATCCATTCCTCAATGCGCTGCGGCGTGAGCGGGTTCCTGTGTCGGTGTATCTGGTCAATGGCATCAAGCTGCAGGGCACGATCGAGTCGTTCGACCAGTTCGTGGTCCTGCTGCGCAATACCGTGAGTCAGATGGTGTACAAGCACGCCATTTCCACGGTGGTGCCGGCGCGCAATGTGCGCGTGGGGCCGGGTGGTGGGTATGTGCAATCCAATGAAGGCAATCAGGCGGAAGATGACGACGTCGAGCAGTAACGGAGTAGTGCGTGTTTGACCGGTCCCGCAAGGGTGAACACGCGTTGTTGATACAGACCCACTCCGGTGGACCTGCCGAAGACGATGGCATGGAGGAGTTCGCCGACCTTGCAAAGTCGGCGGGCGCCACGGTGGCGGCCACGCTCACCGCACGTATCGACAAACCAAGCCCGTCGACCTTGATCGGTAGCGGCAAGCTGGAAGAGGTCAAGGCGGCAGCCGAAGCCACCGGTGCGGATCTGGTGTTGGTCAATCACACCTTGTCGCCCGGACAGGAGCGCAACCTGGAAAAGTATCTGGAGCGGCGCGTGATCGATCGCACCGGGCTGATCCTGGACATCTTCGCGCAACGCGCGCGCAGCCACGAAGGCAAGCTGCAGGTGGAGCTGGCGCAGTTGCGTCACATGGCTACGCGGCTGGTGCGTGGCTGGACCCACCTGGAGCGTCAGCGCGGCGGCTCGATCGGCCTGCGCGGCCCCGGCGAAACCCAGCTGGAAACCGACCGCCGCCTGCTGCAAAAGCGCGTCGAACAGTTGCAGCAGCGGCTGGAAAAAGTCGAGGTGCAGCGTACCCAGATGCGTCGTGCACGGATGCGCAGCGAATTGCCGCGGATTGCATTGGTTGGCTACACCAACGCCGGCAAGTCGACGCTATTCAATGCGTTGACCGGCGCCGAGGCCTACGTGGCCGACCAGCTGTTCGCCACGCTGGATCCCACCGTGCGGCGCATCGCGTTGCCGGGCGGTAGCGCGATTCTTGCCGACACGGTCGGCTTCGTGCGCGATCTTCCGCACGAACTGGTCGCCGCGTTCCGTTCGACCTTGTCCGAAGCGCGCGATGCCGATCTGTTGCTGCACATCGTCGATGCGGCCGACCCGCTGCGCGAAGAGCGCATTCTGCAGGTCGATGAAGTGTTGCAGGCCGTCGGTGCAGGCGATCTACCGCAACTGCTGGTGTTCAACAAGATCGACAAGATCGACGGCGCCGAAGTACGCCACGATGCGCAGGACGGCATTCCAGACCCGGCACGCCGCGAACGCGTATGGGTGTCGGCGCGCGACGGGCGCGGGCTGGAAGAATTGCAGCATGCGCTCGGTCAGCGACTGGACCTGTGCCATCTGACCGGCCAGTTGCGGCTGCCGCCGTCGGCCGGCCGCCTGCGTTCGCGGCTGCATCAGCTGGAAGTAGTGCGCAACGAGCAATCGGACGAAGAGGGTTGGTTGCTCGATGTGGATCTGCCGATGGTCGAAGCCGAGCGGTTGGCCGCTGGCGAGGACGGTGCGCCACTGCGCGCGATGCTGCCGGATCGCCGCGAAGACTGGGAAGCGTGATGCAGGCAGCACAGTCCGCATAGCGCGACTGTGCTGCTGCTTCAAAGCGAATGAGGTGGATGTTTTGCGTCGTTATGCGGCGGTTGCCACGTCTCGTTGTGGCGACTCGGAAAATCAAACGACATGGGCGATGGCATGGTGCTGTGGTAGACCGCAGTCGTGAGCTGACGCCCTGCACTATCTCGCTCCTCAGTAACGTGGCGCCCTGGCTGCGGTGCTCAGTGATCTGGAGGTTGCGGTGCTGCAGGTTGACGGCGCGCGGCCGGCAACCTGCTGCACATCCGGTGCCGATCCATGCCCGAAGCACCGCCTGTCGGCCACACATGGCCACTGAACCTCGGCCACCTCACGCCCAGCCGGAATCGGCGCTAGCCGCAGACAGGCGCGGCAAATTGGGCTAAAACGTCCGCTGCCCCTTTATTGCCCTGCCCATGTCCCTGTCCGCCGATTCCGAACTGCAGCAGCTGGCCGAAGCCCTCGGGCAGCAATTGCTTGCCGCGCGCGAGCGCCTGGTCACTGCCGAAAGCTGTACCGGTGGCTGGATCGCCAAGGCGGTGACCGATGTCGCCGGTTCCTCGCACTGGTTCGACTGCGGCATGGCGGCTTATAGCTATGAGGCTAAACAGGCGTTGCTTGGCGTCCGTCCGCAGACCCTGGAAGTGCATGGAGCGGTCAGCCGCGACACCGTGATCGAAATGGTCTCTGGCGCGTTGGTCAATTCCGGCGCGAGCATCGCGGTGGCGGTGACCGGCATTGCCGGGCCCGGTGGCGGCAGCGACGACAAGCCGGTCGGTACGGTCTGGATCGGTTGGAAGCGTCGCGGCGGCTATGCCACGGCGCAACTGTTCCACTTCAATGGCGACCGCGATGCAGTACGGCGTCAGACCGTGGCTGCCGCACTGCGCGGGTTGAGCGCGCTGCTTTAACGTCTCGCAGATTCGCTGGATGGCGTTCGGCATCGCACTCGTGGTGCGCGCCATTTCAGCGTGATATAGCGCGGCATCGAAACCGAAGTGCTGAGACAGGGCTGCATGCCCGAGGAAACCTATTGGCAGAGCGTCATCGACAAGCCACTGCAGCCCGCTTCGTAGAACGCATTTTGAGGCGCGCCGCGCGGCGTTGGTGTGACCTTGCGACTGCGCGATTGAGCTGCATGCACCCGACGAAAGTACGCTGCATCTTGCACCTGCGCTACGCAGCGCGTTGCAACCTGCGCTGAGCTTCGAGCGGGCCAGGGCGCGACAGCGGCGGGCAGATCGGCTACAAACGAAGCTCTCGTCACCGCCTCGTGTGCCAATGCGTTCGCTCCTTGCTACTGTCTCATCTTCCCCAACGCTGCAGGCCGCTGTGCAGTGCAGTGTCGCGCAGCATCTGAGAGCGGCATGCTCGCGGGCGGTGCACTGATGTGGGAAGCGCTTGGCACGGTGCGTGATCTTGGGCGTTTGCAGGAAATCGCCTCGGTCCTGATCCGCTACGGCTTCGGCGATGTGGTGCGTCGCATCGGCATGGGCGATGTGCTCGAGCGTGCTGGCAGGTTGTTGCATTGGAATAATGCCGAGGGTCGCTTGCGCATGTCCGCGGCATTGCGCGTGCGGCGTGCGCTGGAAGCCCTCGGGCCCACCTTCGTCAAACTCGGACAGGTGTTGGCCACGCGCGTGGATCTGCTGCCGTCGGAGTGGATCGAAGAATTAAGCGAGCTGCAGAACGCCGTGCCGGCGCTGCCGTTCGAGCAGATCCGCCCGCAGCTGGTTGCCGCGCTGGGCATGGAGCCGGAGAGCGTGTTCGCGCGCCTGGACGAACAACCGCTGGCGGCCGCATCGCTGGCGCAGACGCATCGCGCGTGGTTGGTCGATGGCACGCCGGTGGTGTTGAAGATCCGCCGTCCCGATATCGGCGACACCATCGATGCCGACCTGCGCTTGCTGGCACGGCTTGCCGAAATCGTCGAAACCCGCGCACCGGATCTCAAGCGCTATCGTCCCGCCGAGGTGGTGCAGCAATTCACCGTCTCGCTGCGCCGCGAGCTGGATTTCGCTGCCGAGGGGCGTAACGCCGAACGCATCGCCGCCAACTTCGCACACGACCCGCAGGTGGTGGTGCCGGCGGTGTACTGGGAGTGGACCTGCGAGTCGCTCAACGTACAGGAATTTATCGATGGCATTCCGGGGCGCAATCTGCTCACCGTCGATGCGGCCGGTCTGGACCGCAAGGCGCTTGCACGTGCCGGGGCCGGCATCGTGCTCAAGATGGTGCTGCAGGACGGCTGCTTCCACGCCGATCCGCATCCGGGCAATATTTTCTATCTCCGCGACGGCCGCATCGCGGTCATCGATTTCGGTATGGTGGGGCGCGTCTCCGAGCAGCGTCGGTTTCAGGTCGCGCAACTGCTGCATGGCATGGTCAGCTACGACGCCGAAGCGGTGATCGATGTGCTGCTGGAATGGGCAGGCACCAGCCTGGAGATCGACGAGCCACGGCTGCAGCAGGACATTGGCGCGTTCGTCGACGAGTATCGCGGCGTGCCGCTGAAAGAGCTGCGGATCGGCGCAATGCTCGGCGATGTCACCTCGATCCTGCGCGACCACGGGCTGACGCTGCCGTCGGATCTGGCGCTGATGATCAAGGCGTTTCTCACCCTCGAAGGCATGGGGCGTCAGCTCGATCCGGATTTCGACATGGCCACCGAGGCGCGCCCGTATCTGGAACGCCTGGTGCTGCAGCGTTATGCGCCGCGCGCCATCGTGCGGCGTGGCCGGCGAACAGTGACAGGCGCAATCGACCTGATCGGCGATCTGCCGCGCGACCTCAAGCGGCTGCTGCAAGCAGCACGCCGCGGCAAACTGCAGTTGCAGATCGAAACGCGCGCACTGCGTGAGTTCGGCGAGCAGGTCGACCGTGCGGCCAACCGGCTCACGATGGGCATTGTCACTGCCGCGCTGGTGATCGGCTCCTCGATCGTCATGAACAGCGTCGGCGGTAGCGCCAGTCGTTGGTTGCTCGCGCTGGGCGTGGGTGGCTTTATCGGCGCGGCGCTGTGCGGCATCTGGATCCTGTTTTCGATCTGGCGCAGTCGGCGCTAGCGCATCACATGCGGCATCGAGGTGGCGGTGCGGTCGAAGTGGTGCGAAGCGCTTGCGCAAGTACTCATTAGTAGTAATAATACTAAACATGGACCTGACCGATACCCAGCAAGCAATCCTGGCCTTGATCGCCGAGCGCATCGACGCCGATGGCGTCCCGCCGTCGCAGACCGAAATCGCACGCGCGTTCGGCTTCAAGGGCGTGCGCGCCGCGCAGTATCACCTGGAGGCGCTGGAGCAGGCGGGTGCGATCCGTCGTGTCCCAGGCCAGGCGCGTGGGATCCGGCTAGCTGGGCAGGGCGGACAGACGCGCGCAGCGGCGGTGAGCGAGCCCGTTCGCGACGATGTGCTGCGTCTGCCCGTGCTGGGCCGCGTTGCGGCGGGTTTGCCGATCGGTGCCGATATCGGTTCGGATGACTTCGTGGTGCTGGATCGCGTGTTCTTCTCGCCCTCGCCAGACTACCTGCTCAAGGTGCAGGGCGATTCGATGCGCGACGAAGGCATCTTCAACGGCGATTTGATCGGTGTGCACCGCACCCGCGACGCGCGCTCGGGTCAGATCGTGGTGGCGCGGATCGATGAGGAAATCACCGTCAAGCTGCTGAAGATCGGCAAAGACCGGATCCGGCTGCTGCCGCGCAACCCGGACTACGCGCCCATCGAAGTGCTGCCGGATCAGGATTTCGCGATCGAAGGCCTGTATTGCGGGCTGTTGAGGCCTAACCGCTGAGCTCTGTACCGATGGTCGTGCTGGCTTTTTCCCGAGCAGGCACCGCAGGATTTCCCCCTGCCGCGGGACATGGCGTCTCCCTAATATGAGTGTGTCGCCTGCAGTCTCAGCCTGTGCGATACACCGCCGCTACATTAGCCCCATACCGAAATCACTGACGAGGATCACCCAGATGGACGAGAACAAGAAGCGCGCCCTTGCCGCCGCACTGAGCCAGATCGAAAAGCAATTCGGCAAGGGCTCGGTCATGCGCATGGGCGACCGTGTCATCGAAGCGGTCGAAGTCATTCCGACCGGCTCGCTGATGCTGGATATCGCCCTGGGGACCGGCGGCCTGCCGAAGGGGCGCGTAGTCGAAATCTACGGGCCGGAATCCTCGGGCAAGACCACCCTGACCCTGCAGGCGATTGCCCAGTGTCAGAAGCTGGGCGGCACCGCCGCCTTCATCGACGCCGAGCACGCGCTGGACCCGGTCTATGCGGCCAAGCTGGGTGTCAACGTCGACGATCTGCTGCTCTCGCAGCCGGATACCGGCGAGCAGGCGCTGGAAATTGCCGACATGCTGGTGCGTTCAAGCTCGGTGGACATCGTGGTGATCGACTCGGTTGCCGCACTGACCCCGAAGGCAGAAATCGAAGGCGAAATGGGCGACCAGCTGCCGGGCCTGCAGGCTCGCCTGATGAGCCAGGCGTTGCGCAAGCTTACCGGCAACATCAAGCGCTCCAACACGCTGGTGGTCTTCATCAATCAGCTGCGCATGAAGATCGGCGTCATGATGCCGGGCCAGAGCCCGGAAGTGACCACCGGCGGCAATGCCTTGAAGTTCTACGCCTCGGTGCGTCTGGACATCCGTCGTATCGGCGCAATCAAGAAGGGCGACGAGATCATCGGCAACCAGACCAAGATCAAGGTGGTCAAGAACAAGTTGGCGCCTCCGTTCAAGCAGGTCGTGACCGAAATCCTGTACGGCGAAGGCATCAGCCGCGAAGGCGAATTGATCGATATGGGCGTGGAAGCCAAGCTGGTTGAAAAGGCCGGCGCCTGGTACAGCTACGGCGATGAGCGCATCGGGCAGGGCAAGGACAATGCGCGGACTTACCTGCGCGACAACCCGCAGGTTGCGGTCCGGCTGGAAGCCGAACTGCGCGAGAAGTTCCAGCCTGCCGAAGCGCCGCGCGAAGCCGGCGACGACGAAGAGAAGGAATAAGACGCAGCTGCACAGCATTGCCGGTCGCCGTTAGGCGGTTCGCCGAGGTTAGGGTGGCCCTAATGCTGTCAGTAAGCGATGGGTGACCGTCGGGTGCCCGTGGTAGGCGACGACTCGAGCACCGGCCGCGCTCGCCCGGCGTTGGCACAACAGGTCCAAAAGCGTTTGAAGTTTTTCTATCGCGAGGACGGCGGAGTCAGTGCCGTCGCTTCTCGCGGTAGATCTATCGAAGGCCAGGAGGGCAGGCGCCACGGACGGCGCATTTGATGCAATGCGATTTTGGCGATGCAGGACACCTCACGATGAACGAGCAAGAGCCCGCACCAAAACGGGGGCGCCGGTTCAAGGAGCAGACGCCGGTCCAGCGCGCACTCGGTCTATTGGTGCGGCGCGAACATTCGCGCAAGGAATTGAACCGCAAGCTATTAGCCCGCGGGATCGAGCCAGATGCGGCGCAAGCCGCCGTCGATCGCCTCACTGGCGAAGGGTGGCAGGACGACGCCCGTTTCGCAGCAGCAGTCGTGCGCAATCGCGCCGGCTCCGGTTATGGCCCGCTGCATATTCGTGCCGAACTGGGAACCCATGGTCTGGATAGCGAGGCCATCAGTGCCGCCATGGCGACGTTTCAAGGCGATTGGACCGAAAACGCGCGCGATCTGATCCACCGTCGTTTCGGCGAGCAGGGCCCAATAGACCTTCCACAGCGGCGCAAAGCCGCCGATTGGCTGGCTCGGCGTGGTTTCGACGGCAACAGCATTCGCGCCGCCACGCGCTTCGACCTTGAGGACTGAGGGCGTCAGGCCTGCTACCCTTCGTGGTTTCAGGTTGTTCCCCTCATCTGCACCCACATCGCATGGGGTGACCGGGACTGCCGCCCGCCCAATGTCAGCTCATGAACGCACCTGCCAAATTCAGCACTTCCCAGATCCGTAGCGACTTCCTCGCGTTCTTCGAGGGGAGGGGCCACACCATCGTGCCATCCGCGCCGCTGGTGCCGGGTAACGACCCCACCTTGCTGTTTACCAACTCCGGCATGGTCCAGTTCAAGGACGTCTTCCTTGGCGCGGAGAAACGCAGTTACGTGCGTGCCGCTGACGTGCAGCGCTGCCTGCGTGCCGGTGGCAAGCACAACGATCTGGACTCGGTCGGCTACACCGCGCGTCACCACACCTTCTTCGAAATGCTAGGCAACTGGTCGTTCGGCGACTATTTCAAGAAGGACGCCATCGCCTGGGCATGGGAACTGCTGACCCAGATCTGGAAGCTGCCGACAGACCGTCTGTTGGTCACCGTCTACCACACCGACGAAGAAGCTTTTGCGTTGTGGCGCGACATGATCGGCATCCCGGAAAGCCGCATCGTGCGCATCGGCGACAACAAGGGTGCGCCCTACGCGTCGGATAATTTCTGGCAAATGGCCGACACCGGCCCGTGCGGCCCGTGTACCGAAATTTTCTTCGACCACGGCGATCACATCGCTGGTGGTCCGCCGGGGTCGCCGGATGAGGATGGCGACCGCTTTATCGAGATCTGGAACCTGGTCTTCATGCAGTTCGATCGCCAGCCCGACGGCACACTGGTACCTCTGCCAGCGCCATGCGTGGACACTGGCATGGGATTGGAGCGTCTTGCCGCGATCCTGCAGCATGTCCATACGAACTATGAAATCGACCTGTTCCAGGCGTTGATCGGCAAGGCCAGCGCGCTGACCGGCATCACCGATCTGGAGAACAAATCGCTGCGGGTGATCGCCGATCACATCCGCGCTTGTTCGTTTCTCATCGTCGATGGTGTGCTGCCCTCCAACGAAGGCCGCGGCTATGTGCTGCGTCGGATTATCCGACGTGCGCTGCGCCATGGTTGGATGTTGGGCGTGCGCCAGCCGTTCTTCAGCAAGATGGTGCCCACGCTGGTCGAACTGATGGGCGAAGCCTACCCCGAGCTGGTGGTGGCGAAGGACACCGTGGCGCGCGCCTTGTTGGCCGAAGAAGAGCGTTTTGCGGAGACGCTGGACGCCGGCATGAAAATCTTCGACGAGGTCGCGTCGCGCTCGCAGGACATTATCCCGGGCGCCGATGCGTTCCGGTTGTACGACACCTATGGCTTCCCGGTCGACCTGACCGCCGATATCGCACGCGAGCGCGGCATGCGCGTGGACATGGAGGGCTTCGAGTGCGCCATGGAGCGCCAGCGCGAGACTGCGCGTGCGGCCGGCAAGTTCGGCGGCGGCGTGGCATTGCCCGCCGATCTGGTCGCCAGCATGTCGCCAACGGTGTTCCTGGGTTACGAAGCGTACGATGCCGATGCGCTCAGGGTCGTGGCGTTGCTCAAGCAGGGCCGCCCGGTCGAACGTGCGCAGGCCGGCGACGAGGTGATCGTGTTCACCGACCGCACGCCGTTCTACGCCGAGTCGGGTGGTCAGGTTGGCGATAGCGGTCAGCTGAACGGCCCCGGTGTGTTGATCGAAGTTGCCGACACGCAGAAGTTCGCCGGTCAGTTCCATGGCCATGTGGGTCGCATCAGCGAAGGCACGCTCGCGCTTGGCGATGTGCTTGCCGGTGGGATCGACGTACAACGTCGCGGCAAGACCATCCTCAACCATTCGGCGACCCATCTGCTGCATGCCGCGTTGCGCGAAGTGTTGGGAACGCATGTTCAGCAGAAGGGCTCGCTGGTCGCACCGGATCGTCTGCGCTTCGACTTCTCGCACTTCCAGCCGATCACTGCGGATGAGCTTGCTGTGATCGAGCGCAAGGTCAACGCCGAAGTGCGCACCAACCATGGCGTGGAAGTGCATAACATGGCCATGCAGGAGGCGCTGGATTTCGGCGCGATGGCGTTGTTCGGCGAGAAATACGGCGAAAACGTCCGCGTGCTCAAGATGGGCGGTTATTCCACCGAACTGTGTGGTGGCACGCATGTCACCCGTACCGGCGACATCGGCCTGTTCAAGATCACCTCCGAAGGCGGCGTGTCCTCGGGAGTGCGTCGTATCGAAGCGGTGACCGGGCAGGGCGCGCTGGATTATGTGGCCGACGAAGAGCGTCGCTTGCTTGAGGCTGCCCATTTGCTCGGCGGCAACGCGACCGAGGTGGTGGACAAAGTGCGCGCACTGACCGAGCGTCAGAAGCGGCTGCAGCGCGAGCTGGAATCGCTCAAGGCCAAGCTGGCGTCGGGTGCAACGGCTGACCTGGGCGCTGCTGCGATCGACGTCGCCGGGGTCAAGGTGGTGGCAGTGCGTCTGGAAGGCTTCGATGCCAAGGCGCTGCGCGATGCGATGGATCGCCTGAAGCAACAGCTCGGCGACTCTGTGATCGTGCTGGCTGGCGCTTCAGGCGGCAAAGTTGCGCTTGTCTCTGGTGTGAACGGCAGCCCAACTGGCAAGGTGAAGGCAGGGGAACTTCTCAGCAATATCGCCAGTCAGATCGGCGGCAAGGGCGGTGGCCGTCCAGATCTCGCCCAGGGTGGTGGCGAGGACGGGCCCGCCCTTGCGACCGCACTCGACGGTGTGCCCCTCTGGGTCAAGCAACACTTGGGCTGAACACTTTTCCTGCTATCCCTTGCTGGCTAGCAGGATGTGACGCTACCATTTATGGTCTATTACCTTTACGTAGGACGCGTCTCACTCAGGAGGCCGTCGATGCTGGTGGGAAATCCACCGGTTCCAGGAGATATGCAAAATGTTGATCCTCACTCGCCGGGTAGGCGAAACCTTGATGATCGGCGACTCGGTCACCGTGACCGTTCTCGGCGTCAAGGGCAATCAGGTGCGCATCGGTATCACCGCACCCAAGGATGTCGCTGTGCATCGTGAAGAAATCTATCAGCGCATCCAGCGTGGGGATGAGCCGGTCGCTTCCGGCGCACATCACGGTGACGATTCTTCGAATTGATCGTTGTAAAGGGTTTACGGTAGCCCCTCTTACCCGCTATTCTTCGCGGCCTGCCACGGACATCGCGGCAGGCAGCAAAAAAAAACTGGAGCGATGCCCGAGCGGCTGAAGGGGCTCCCCTGCTAAGGGAGTATAGGGTCAAAAGCTCTATCGAGGGTTCGAATCCCTCTCGCTCCGCCATAACCAACAAAAAACCCCGCTAAATGCGGGTTTTTTTGTTGGTTGCGTTGCCTCTACCCATCCATTTACCCGCCCTCCTGAAACGCCTGGTCCCGCGCGAGCAAGGTGCGCAGTAGCACGCACACGAGTGGCAAGGACTGCCGATCAATAGGGGCATGGACGTGCGTGCGTCCGTCGCGTGGTAGTGGCCGCGGCGGTGTCTGGCGCGAAGAGGCGGGCCGCTTGGCCGTTCGCACATCCCTTTCGTCCAGAGAAGACGAAGCCCCCGCCGTCGACCAAGACAAGTGCGGGGGCTTCGTGGAGCACGAGGTCACGATGCCACCGAGCCACCCTGCATTTCAAGAGCGCGCCATGGAAGGCTTGCGCGTGTTTTCCCATCGCTGCGTTGAACGCTGCCTGGAGCCGTCTGTCTTGCTGATCGAGTGCCTGTCCACCGGGCGTGCGCCAGCGCGGACGATCACCAGTCGCCACGTGAAGCGCTTGGCTCAAATGGTGTTGTCCGCCTTTGCGAAAGGTCAGTAGGGTGGCGCATGAGTGTCCAGGTCATGGCATGGGCGCTTGAGCAGCGCATTGTCCTGGACGCGCCAGCGCGGCACGTGCTGCTGTGCCTGGCCAACTATGCCGACAAGGACGGGCGCGGCGCGTTCCCTGCAGTGCAACGGCTCGTAGACGATACCGGGCTGAGCGGGCGCACGGTCCAGCGGCAGTTGGCCGCCCTGGTCGCGGCCGGGGTCATCCGTCCCGGCAATGAGGCCATCGTCGCAGCCTACATTTCGCGCGCTGATCGTCGCACGGTCTGCTACGACATCATCATGCAGCGGGGTGACACAGGTGCACCCGGTGAGAGGACACGGGGTGACAGCCGTGCACGCCACGGGGTGACAGCGACGACAGAACGGGGTGTCACCGTGTCACCCAATCCGTCAGATAACCATCAAAAAGAAACCTGATTAGCCCCGACCTTCAGCTGCAGCACCTCCGCGCTTATCGCTAAACCGGCCTAATGCCAGGCCGCCATGGGGTCCTGGCTGAAAGAACTTCGCACCGGCTCCTCGCATCAGCAGCGCCAAGATCAGACATCATGGAACACATCGGTAAAACGAAGCTATTTGCAGGACTGCAACAAAAATCCAGCTGACGGTCAGGGCTAATCAGGAAAAGAAATCCATCCCCCTATAGTCCCCGATGGGGACTCAGAAGCCAGCGAGCAACTGCTAACCAATCAGGAAGATCTGAGCAATCAGGGAGAACTGGGTCTTCAGGAAGAGCTGGTTCAGCAGAAAGATCAACACGGACAACCGACACCGGTGGAGGTGATCCGAGAGACCTACAACCGGATGCTTGGGTATCGCCCCGGATGCACTGCCAGCCTGGCGACCACTGCGCTACTGGAACGCAAGCTGCGCAAGGCTGATGCCAACGCACGCAAAACCTGCAAGGCAGCGGGGGTGATCTTCGATCCGCCAGAGTTCTGGGAGATCTACTTCAGCGTGTGTCTGCAGGATCCCTGGATGCGGGGGGATCGTCCGACCCCCAACAACGCGCGCTGGAAACAATCGCTGCCGACGCTGATCGACGATGAGCGATTCGAGCAGGTCATGAACATCGCGCTCGGCAGCCTGGAGATCGAGCAATGAGGCGGCTGGAATTTGATGCCGAATCGGCCGTGCTCGCGTGCCTGATTCGCGATCCGACCTGCTGCAGGTGGACGACTTTGCGGATCGTGAGTGCCGCGCCCTGTTTGAGGCGATCAAGTCCGAGATCGCGGCACGGCGTCCCTCGGACGTGGTCACGCTGGGCGAACGCCATCCGGTAATCGCGGATGTGGCATTTCAACACCGATCAGCACATGACAGGGGTTGCCACCGGATTCCGCCCGCTGGATGACCTCACCGGAGGATGGCAGCCGACCGACCTGATCATCGTCGCGGCAAGACCAAGCATCGGTAAATCGGCGTTTGCGCTGCAGACGCTGCTGCATGGCACACGACCGGACGGGGGCGTGAACGGATTCCTGGCGTCGCTGGAAATGTCCGGTGAGCAGTTGGCCGATCGGGCGATCTCCAAGCTGGGTCGCATCAACGCCATGCACATCCGCAGGCCCAAGCTGATGGAGGAGCAGGAGTGGGCCAGCGCGCCGGCTGCCGCCCAGCAACTGACCAAGCACCTGCTGTATGTCGACGACGCTTCGTCGCTGTCGGTGAAAGGGGGGCGACTCAAGTTCCAAGTGCAACACTTTTCTCGACGGCAGACCCGCGTTTTCTGTCAAAACACTGGCTCACGTAACTTTTGCACAATCAATGGCCTGCTGGGCTGTCCGTCCATACGTTGCGCTAACAGCAGGTCTCTCGAGGTGTTGCACTTGACTCTTGAGACCGCCGTCTCCGGAAGATTTCTTGACTGTCATCGCCTCCGAGTAGGTGGGCGGCCGCGATGTCCTTGCTTTTCACGACGTGCATGCATACGGGCCTATAGCTTTATGGGCATTGTAGTTAAAATTTTTCCATGCATGGCGTGATGCTATGAGTTGCATACTGCACCTGATCTGGGGGCCGACCTGTAGCGGTAAAACCGAGGTGGCCGTCGCGCTGGCAGAGCAAACCGGATGGCCGGTTATCGCGCTCGACCGAGTTCAGTGCTGTCCGGAAATGTCCACGTGCAGCGGACGTCCGCTACCGGCCGAATTGCGCGCTACGCGCAGGATCTATCTGGCCTCGCGCGCGGTTCGCGAAGGCATTATTGCCGCGGATGAGGCACACGCACTGTTGGTTGATCTGGTCGATAGGCGCAGCGCTGCCGGCGGTGTGATCTTGGAGGGCGGATCGATCTCGCTGATCAATCGCATGATCCTCGATCCTTACTGGGCGAATGATTGGCAGTGGCGCTCGCACAGGTTGCTGCTGGGCGAGTGCGCAGATTTCCTGGACAGAGCCCTACGTCGCGTTGAGAAGATGCTGCGCACGGGCATGGGACGGCCGTCGTTGCTGGAAGAGCTGGTGGCGCTATGGCCCGATCCTGCGCTCCGTCCAACTATCGAGGATGTCGACGGATACCGCTATTCGATCCGTTTCGCACGCCAATGGAACGTACCGGTCGGCCAACTGCTGTCCATAGGTGATGAGATGAAACAGCGCCTGATTCACGGTATCGCCGAGGAATATCTTGGCCATGCGCAGTGGCAGGAGCGGGACCTGCTTACGTTGCCAGCGAACTGGCAAGCGCAGGACGTATCGATGGGTGGTTCCAAGTCCGGATTACACCATCGGCTGTGACCAGCCCTTGCGGCCTGGCGCGACCGACCTCATCGTCGCGGGGCTTTTCGATACCGTTTGCGCGACTGGTCCTGCCAAAGCGATACCGTCTTGCATGGGGCGCATGAAATTTGATGTCAATATGCTTGATCGCCTGAAGAAAGCGCGCAGGGCCATGCGGGTCATGCCCAGACTGTCCGCTTACCCGACGTGTGACCCAAGCCCTGCCGGCGACGATGGGGCTTTTTTGTATCCGCAGACTCTGTGGCGTTCATCTCGTTTGAGCAGGCCGGCGGCCGCAATGTCGTTGCGTTTCTCGACATGGTGGCGTGGGCGGAAGGGACGGATAAGCCGAGTCAGCCGACCAAGGATCACGGCTACGACGTGCTTGTCGGCGGCGGGCCATTCGACCGCTATGCAGATCATCCGTATGTGCCAGCGTTGCGCGTGTTCTTGACGGCGGCAGGGCGCTACCAACTGCTGCGACGGTACTAAGACGCATATCGGAAGACGCTCAGGCGATCGGACTTCTCGCCGTTGAGTCAGGACCTGATCGCCCTGCAGCAGATCCGCGAGCGGCGCGCGCTGCGGCTGATCCAGGCCGGGCGCATCCAAGAAGCCATCGCCAAGCTGTCCAGCATCTGGGCGAGCCTGCCGGGCGCCGGCTATCAACAGCATGAGCAGGCCCTGGGTGACCTGATCGCTGCCTACGTGTTTGCTGGCGGGCAACTGACGGAGGAATCAAGATGGACGCGCAACCGAGTGCCGACGGTCGCCCGCGTGTTGTTCTGGGAAGCTTTGAGTGCTGGGCGCTGGGGATCGACGCATCGGTCATGACGACGGCATCGATCGCGTTGGTGACGACCGTCCTGCAGACCAAGAGCGCGGTGGACAAGGTCGCCAAGCAAGAAGCGATCCAGAAACTCTCCGAGCAGCAGGCGGTGATGAATTCGCCCCCCGTTTCCGCAGAATTTGATTTTCGGTTGGTGACCCATGGTCAGGCACAAACAGCCCGATGAGCTGGCCCGCCTCAAGGGGGCCGACAGGCAAAACCCACAGCGATGCAAGCGCCAAGTACCTAAGTCCACATGGATGTCATTGCGTGCCGTGCAGCGGTCAACGCAGGCAGTGGCTGATTGAATGGCGTTTTTCAGGGGCGACCGATTACTTCGGCAGGTCGAACACCAGGACTTCGGCATCGCGTGCATCGGCCAGTACGATTTCCGGCTCGCCGATGATCTGCATCGCGTCGCCTGCCGACAGCACCTGGCCGTTGACGCTCAGGCTGCCGCGGGCCACTTGCACATAGCCGATGCGGCCTTCGGCCAGCGGCTGCTGGAGACGCACCTCGCCATCGAGGATCGAGGCGTACAAGCGCGCATCCTGGTGCAGGCGCAGCGAACCATTCTCACCACCCGGCGAGGCGATCAGGCGCAACTGGTTGCGCTTGCTGTCCGCATCGAAGTACTTTTCTTCGTAGCTCGGCTCGATGCTGGCGCGCTCGGGCATCACCCAGATCTGCAGGAAGTGCACCGGCTCGCTGGACGAGTGGTTGAACTCGCTATGGGTCACGCCGCTGCCGGCGCTCATGCGCTGCACATCGCCGTAATGCAGCACCGAGCCGGTGCCCATGCTGTCCTTATGCTCCAGCGCGCCGCCCAGGACATAGGAGATGATCTCCATGTCGCGGTGTGCGTGGGTGCCGAAGCCTTCGCCCGGCTGCACCTTGTCCTCGTTGATCACCCGCAGTGGGCCGATGCCCATGTGGCGCGGGTCGTGGTAACTGGCAAAGGAGAAGGTATGGCGCGAGGACAGCCAGCCATGCTCGGCGCGGCCACGGGTTTCGCTCTTGCGGACATTCAACATGCTGCTGCTCCTTGAAAGATTCGAATTGGCGCTGGGGGATGAATCGGCGTCCCAGCGGCTTGATGCGTAGTCTCTGCCTTCGCAGGCAAGAGAAAAAGCGAGTAGATTTGGCCGCTATCATCGAAAATTTCGAACAATGAAAATCAGCCTGGAAGCGCTGCAGATCCTCGATGCCATCGACCGCCGTGGCTCCTTCGCTGCGGCAGCCAAGGTGCTGTTCAAGGTGCCGTCGACGATTTCCTACACGGTCGCCAAGCTGGAAGAGGATCTGGGCGTGCAGCTGTTCGAGCGGGTGGGGCCGAAGGCTACGCCCACGCAGGCGGGCCGCGAACTGCTGCGCGAAGGGCGTCATCTGCTGCGCGCCGCGCAAGAGCTGGAGGTGCGCGTGCGCCGGGTGGCCTCGGGCTGGGAATCGGACGTTGCGATCGGGCTGGATGCGGTACTGCCTGCGGCCTTGCTGCAGCCGCAGATCCTGGATTTCTACACCGTGGCCGACAGCACGCGGCTGCGCGTGCTGAGCGAGTCGTTATCGGGCGGTTGGGAAGCGTTGCTGGACAGGCGCGTGGACCTGATCGTGGCGGCGGGCGAGGGGCCCAGTGGCGGTGGCTATGTGGCCGAGCCCATCGGCACGTTGCGCTTCGTATTTGCCGTGGCATCCACGCATCCGCTGGCGAGTGCGGGCGTGCTGGGTGCGGCCGAGCTGGCCGAACACCGCGCGATCGCGGTGGCGGACTCGGCGCGGCGCCTGCTGCCGCGCACGGTCGGGCTGCTGTCCGGTCGCGATGTGCTCACGGTGCCGGACATGCGCACCAAGCTGCTGCTGCAGCTGGCTGGCGCCGGCTACGGCTTTCTGCCCGAGCCGTATGCACGCGGGGCCCTGCAGGACGGCCGGTTGCGCGAGGTGCAGGTGGAAACACACAAGCCCGACGAAACCTTCTACCTGGCGTGGCGGCCGGGCGAGGAGGGCGAGGCATTGGGCTGGTGGCGACGCGCTTTGCGCAGCGAGGGCCTGTTCGACAGCTGGTTGCACGCCTTGGCCGCAACGTATCGTTCCGTCGCCGCGGGGCAGTCGCCGCGGTGAGGGAAGGCGGATAATGGCGGCTCGCCGTCGCGCAGGATCGTCGCATGCAAGGCCTGATCGAACAGTACGGATTGGCGCTGGTGTTCGCCAACGTGCTGGCGTTGTCACTCGGGCTGCCGGTTCCGGCATTGCCGACCCTGTTGCTGGTCGGTGCGAGCTACGCGTTGCAGGGAGGGAGCGATGCCTGGCTGGCCGGGCTTGCGGCATTGGCCGTCTCCGTATCGGCGAGTTTGTTGGGCGATCTGGCGTGGTATCTGGCTGGCCGTCGCTTCGGCAATCGCACCCTGCAGTCGCTGTGTCGACTGTCGCTGTCGCGCGATAGCTGCATGAAGCAGACCGAGCGCTTCTTTTCGCGCTGGGGCGTGCGAGTGCTGGCAGTTGCCAAGTTCGTGCCCGGCTTGTCGCTGGTGTCGGTGCCGATGGCCGGTGCGATGCGGGTGCGTCCTGCGGCGTTCCTGCGATACGACGCCTTCGGAGCATCGCTGTGGGCATTGGTCGGCTTGAGTGTGGGCGCCGTGTTCGCGCACCAGGTGCAGGACGTGCTCGTCTTTTTGTCCGAACTCGGCTCGGGCGCGGTCGTGGTGTTGGCGGCGTTGCTGGCCTGCTATGTCGGTTGGCGCTGGCGGCGGTACAGCCTGTTGCGATCGCTGGAGCATGCGCGCATCGCGGTAGATGAGCTTGTGCCGTTGCTGGATGGCGAAGAGGGCCTGCGGCCGACCGTGCTGGACATCCGTGCACCGGGCTATCGCGATCTGCAGCCCTACATGATTCCGGGCGCCGTGTTTGCCGATGAGCGTCAGCTGGCGCAGATTCTTGCCAGCGTGCCGCGCGATCGCAGTGTGGTGATCTACTGCGCGTGTCCGGACGAAGTGTCTGCAGCGTGCTTGGCCGCGCGGATGCGCGCGCGTGGGTATCGCGATGTGCGGCCGCTGCTGGGCGGTCTGGATGCATGGCGCGGTGCCGGGCATCCGGTGACATCGCTGCTGCCGGTAGTGGTGGTTGCTGACGCGAGCATTGCTGCCACGGCCTGATTGCACTGGATGCGGTGCCCGCGGTGGCGTCGGCGAGCGCTTCGCTAGAGAACGGCACCGCCTGCTGGAGCAGCGCACGACGATACGGCGCGATGCGCGCCGTCATCTGCATCCGCAACATCGACAGGCAAAAAAAAGACCAGCAAGCTGGCCGTTTTCTTCAAGGTTGGTGCGCCCGGAGAGATTCGAACTCCCGACCGCCTGGTTCGTAGCCAGGTACTCTATCCAGCTGAGCTACGGGCGCATGTCTTGTGTGACTTGCACATCTGACGCAGTGCGATCAGATCTTTTAACTGAAAAAACAGCGATTGAATGCTGTCTTTTTTTGCTCTGAAGATGGTGCGCCCGGAGAGATTCGAACTCCCGACCGCCTGGTTCGTAGCCAGGTACTCTATCCAACTGAGCTACGGGCGCCTCGTCAGGAGCGGAATTATGCCGATGAGCGAGGTGCCCGTCAATCCCTTTGTGAAATTCGATCGCCGTTGATGGCATCGTCAGACGCACTGCGCAGCGTAGCAACCACGGCCGCAGGCGTTTTCATCCAGGCGAAATGATCGCTGCGCGTGCCCAGTTGCCTATCGTCCAAGGTTACGTGGGCCGCGTGTGCCTGCGGCATTTTGTCGAGTAATGCACGCAGCGCACCTGCGGGACCTACCGTATCGCGTGCAAGCGTCACCGCGCGGATCGGCACGCGTAGTTGGCCCAGTGCCTGCTCCAGATCCCATGGTGCGCCTGCCGCGGCCGACCTGCATCCAATCGGAATCAGGCTGCGCGTTTCGGTGCCGCCGAAGCCGAGCTTGCGCCCGTGCAGCACGCCTTGCCTGCGTGCCAGCCACGGCAACAGCCCAAATGCCACCGGCAGGCCGTAGCGCATCGGCGGGGGAAAATTGCGCCAATATGGCGAGCCGCTGGCCACCAGCCAGAACTGGGCGAAATGCGTCGGGTGCAGCGCGGCATGGCAGCACGCGAGCTGACCGCCAAGGCTGTGTCCGCCGATGAGGCGCGGAAGCTACGGGTCGTGCAGATCGGGCAGGGCGTGGCTGGCGGGCAGATCATCTGCAAGCAGCGTGCGATAGCCCCAATCGTGCTCACGCGAGGGGCGCAGCTTACTGCTGCCGCTGCCGCGCCACTCGTGCAGATACACCGCGACGTCGAGGGGCGCGAGGGCATGTGCGAAGGGTTGGTAATGCCGCGCTGCCACGCCCAACGCGGGCAGTCACAGCAGGGTGGCCGTTGGTTGCGGTGGCGCGCAGCGAATCACCTGCCATCGGTGTCCATCTGCAGCGCTGGCGAGCAAGGTATCGGTCTGCACGCTCATGCGCTGGGTGCTGCGCCGAAGTGGTCGAGCACCAGTACATCGCTATGGCCGGGACGTTGGCCGAGGCAGATGGCGCGTGCAACGTAATCGATGGCCGCTTCGCAGGCATTGAGCAACGACAGGCCCTGACACAGCTGCGCGGCAATCGCCGCCGACAGGCTGCAGCCGGTGCCATGCGCATCCACCTGCAGGCGCGGATGCATGAACACATCCTGGGTCACGCCGTCATCGAAGCGATCGAGTACACGCGCGCCTTCATGCAGATGTCCGCCCTTGAGCAGCACCGCATTCGCGCCCAGATCGAGCAGGGCGGCGGTGGCGCGTTCGGCGCTATCGGCGCTGTCGACGCGGCGGCCGATCAGTAGCTCGGCTTCGTGCGTATTGGGCGTGATCAGCGTGGCCAGCGGCAGCAGACGCGTGCGCAGCGCATCCAGCGCGGCATCTTCGAGCAGGCGTGCGCCACTGGTGGACACCATCACCGGATCGAGCACGACGAATGGTGGGCGATGCCGTTCGAGCAGATCGGCCACGCAATGGATGACGGCGGCATTGGACAGCATGCCGAGCTTGACCGCCTGGATCTCGAAATCGGCGAAGCAGGCATCCACCTGCGCCTGCAGAAACGGCAGTGGCGGGATATGCACGGCGGTGACGGCGCGAGTGTGTTGTGCGGTCAATGCGGCGATTGCCGACAACCCGTGCACGCGGTGTGCGGCGAAGGTCTTGAGGTCGGCCTGGATACCGGCGCCACCGCCGGAATCGGAACCGGCGATGGTCAATGCAGACAGCGTGCTGGGCGTGGTCATCTGCCGATTCTGCACTGCCGGATTGCGGCTGTGCAGAATCGGTGTGTCGACACCACGTTGCGCCGGTCCATCGCGACAACAGCGTCACCGTATCGCGTTCACCGCAATCTGCGAAAACGCGCCGGTCTGCGGATCGTACAGCGCGCCCCAGAACATGCTGCCGCCATCGCAGACCTGGATCGCCTCGGTGGCCGGCTTCACCTCCGGCGTATTCGGCAGCTTGAAGGCGTTGATGTAGATCAACTGCCGGCCCTGGATCACCACGCCCACGTATTGGCGGTCGAACTCGCGCGGCTCGGCAATGGTGGGCGTCAACGCATCCTGCCGCGCTTCGAGTTGTTCGATCTGCTGATGGCTCGGCGCCCAATAGCCGCTGATCTGGCCGGGATGCTTCGCCGGACTGTCGCGCGAACAGGGTTGCAGCACCTGTTCGGCAACGCCTTGCCGGGTGATGATCCACGACTGCCCGTTCTTGAGGTTGGTCGGCACGCTGGCCGGCCCCTGCGTGGTGGCGCAGCCAGCCAGTGCGATCACGGCAAGCGCCACCGCGCCGCGCAGTGCGTGCATCACAACACCTCCGAGGCGAAGTCGGCCAGACGCGAGCGCTCGCCACGACGCAGCGTGATATGCGCGCTATGCGGCCATGCCTTGAAGCGATCTACCGCGTAGGTCAGGCCCGAGGTGGTTTCGGTGAGGTAGGGCGTGTCGATCTGCTCGACGTTGCCCAGGCACACGATCTTGGTGCCGGGGCCGGCGCGGGTGATCAGCGTTTTCATCTGTTTGGGAGTGAGGTTTTGCGCCTCGTCCAGAATCAGATAGCGCGACAGGAAGGTACGGCCGCGCATGAAGTTCATCGAGCGGATCTTGATGCGGCTGGCGAGCAGGTCGTTGGTGGCCGCACGGCCCCACGAGCCGCCTTCCTGGTTGTGCGTGAGCACTTCCAGGTTGTCGGTCAGCGCGCCCATCCACGGGGTCATCTTTTCTTCTTCGGTACCGGGCAGGAAGCCGATGTCTTCGCCCACGCTGACGGTGGCGCGGGTCATGATGATTTCGCGGTAACGCTGCTGATCCATCGTCTGCGCCAGGCCGGCGGCCAGTGCGAGCAAGGTCTTGCCAGTGCCGGCGGTCCCGAGCAGGGTGACGAAGTCGATTTCCGGGTCCATCAGCGCATTGAGCGCGAAATTCTGCTCGCGGTTGCGTGCGGCAATGCCCCACACCGCGTGCTGCGTGTTGCGGAAGTCGTCGACCAGGCACAGCGTGGACTTGCCGCCGCCAACCTTGGCGACGCGCAGCTCCACTTCGTCTTCGCCGGGCAGGTACAGGTACTGGTTCGGGTACCAATCTTCATCCTCGGCCAGCACGATTTCGTAATGGGTGCGGCCGCGTTCGTTCCAGCTGCGCAGGTCTTCGTTGTGCTTCTGCCAGAAGTCTTCCGGCAGCTCGATGGCGCCGGTAAACAACAGGCTGAAATCGTCCAGCGCACGGTCGTTCTGATAGTCCTCGGCGACCAGGCCGCTGATGTAGGCCTTGATGCGCAGGTTGATGTCCTTGGACACCAGGATGACCGGAACATCCGGATTTTCTTCGCGCAGCGCCAGCACCGAGGCCAGGATCTTGTTGTCCGGCAGCATCGCGCCGAACGTGCGGCCCGGATCGATCGGTTTGATCTGGAAAAACAGGCGGCCGATCGCGGCCTGGCCCTTGAGCTGGATGCCTTGCGGATGGCTCAGCAGGATGCCGGTCTGGATCTGGTCGGCATTGGTGTTTTCCAGTAATTCGTCCAGGAAACGGCTGACCTGGCGTGCATTGCGACTGACTTCGGAGGTGCCCTTCTTGGCGTTATCGAGCTCCTCGATCACCTGCATCGGCAGGAACACATCGTGTTCCTCGAACTTGAACAGCGCGGTGGGATCGTGCATCAGCACGTTGGTGTCCAGCACGTAGATGCGCTTGCCTCGGGTCATTGGGTCTTCCAAGTGATGGAGCAGGGGCGAGCCATCACGCCTGCAACTGCAGGGTGATGGAGGACACGGGAAGCCGGCGGTGTCACTGTTTGGCGTGCGCCTTTACTGCGGCCAGCACGGCCTCGGCATGGCCGGCCACCTTGACCTTGCGCCATTCCTGCACGACATGCCCATCGGGCGATAGCAAAAAGGTGCTGCGCTCGATGCCGAGCACCTGTTTGCCGTACATGTTCTTTTCCTTGATCACGTCGAAGGCGCGGCACAGCGCTTCATCGCTGTCGCTGATCAATGGGAAGGTGAAGCCCTGTTTGGCGCAGAAGTTGTCGTGCGATTTCACCGAATCGCGCGAGACGCCCAGCACGACCGCGCCTGCCTTTTTGAACTGCGGCAGCAAGGCGTTGAAGTCCAGGCCTTCGGTGGTGCAGCCAGGCGTGCTGTCCTTCGGGTAGAAGTACAGCACCAACCACTTGCCGGCATGGCCGCGCAGCGTGGTCTGGGTGCCGCCGGACAGCGCCAGCGGCAGGTCGAAAGTTGCAGCGGGTAATTCCAGCATAGCGTCGGTCATCGTTGCTCAGCCCAAAGTGGAGGTGCGCACGGCGCGGTCATGCCGGGCCGACGTCCATCCCATCATAAGCAGCCACATGGAAACGTTTGGCAAGTGCGTCGAACTGCGCATTGCGCTGATTCAGCGACTCGATGGTGTGGTGCTCTTTCCTGTCCACATGCAGGAAGTACGACTGTTCATCGTCGCCATCGTCTTCGTCGCGTTCGCCGAGGAAGATATCGATGACGCGGTAGCCATCCTGGGTCAGTTGCTCGGCGAGTTTCTGCAGCGGTTCCTGCGCCGGGTCGGCGAAGAAATATTCCCAGCGCAGCGGGCCGTCCAGATTCCAGTCGGTCTCGGAGCGGATGTGGTCGAACATCTGTTTCAGCGCGGACATCGCGATGGCCATGGATGGGTGCCTTAGAACTTCATCGGATCCATGATCGCGTCGAGATTGAGGTGATCACAGAATTCCAGGAAATCATCGCGCAATGCGGCGATGTGCATGTTGGCCGGCACACCGATCGTTACCTGCGCAGAAAACATCTCCGCACCGGTTTGCATGGCAAGGTAGCGCGTGCTCTGCAGGTTTTCGATGGTGATGCCCTGGCGGTCGAAGAAATCGGCCAGCTGGAACAGGATGCCCGGCTTGTCGGCAGCGATGACCTCGACAATGTAAGGCAGCAGGTTGGACTGGGTCTGTTTGGGGCCGGTGCGGTACCACACCAGCTTGAGGCCTTCTTCGCGTTCGAGCCGGGTCAGCATGGCTTCGAGCTTGGCAACCGAATCCCAGGAGCCGGTCGCCAGTGCGGTGACAGAGACGTCGCGCCCCACCGTGGCCAGGCGAGCGTCCAAGAGATTACAGCCGCTGTCGGCGATGCGGCGGGTGACGGGCAACAACGGGGACTCCGGATGCGTCGTGTAGGCGTTGATCAGGAGGTGATTTTCGGTCGGCGAAGGCCGGGGGGTAGAGTCGGTCAAAGGGGCTTCCGGCATTGCATCAGGCTGAATGGCCGCCCGGGCAGGCGCCCTGGCGGTGACCAGCATACTTGCCCGTGGTTTCGCGCCGCAAGTAACATGCAGGTGGTTTCAACCCGTGCCCGCGCGGGCCTTTTCCTGTCACGTAAGAGCAGCAGAATCTTGTCCCTTTCCGGCATCATCACCGCCCTGGCGACCCCCTTCGGTCCCGATGGCGCACTCGACCTGGATGCATGGCGGCGGCTGCTGGAGCAGCAGTTGCACGGTGGCGTGCAGGGAATCGTGGTCGCTGGCTCCACCGGCGAAGCGGCGGCATTGAGCGAGGACGAATACGACACGCTGTTGCGCGCTGCCGTTGCCCAGGTGGCCGGCCGCGTGCCGGTGCTGGCCGGCACCGGCTTGTCTGGTACTGAAAAGACCATTGCGCAG
Source organism: Xanthomonas sp. JL1 (assembly GCF_038405005.1). Taxonomy (NCBI): domain Bacteria; kingdom Pseudomonadati; phylum Pseudomonadota; class Gammaproteobacteria; order Lysobacterales; family Lysobacteraceae; genus Xanthomonas; species Xanthomonas sp. JL1. The sequence continues at coordinate 33,208 of NZ_JBBYGR010000039.1, forward strand.
ACGCGTCGCGCCGCAGCGCTGGGCGCGCAATACGCGCTGGTCGTGACGCCGCCGTATGTGCGTCCGACCCAGGCCGGACTGAAAGCGCATTTTCTGGCGATAGCCGATCACGGCGGCCTGCCGGTGGTGATGTACAACGTGCCGGGCCGTACCGGTTGCGACCTGCTGCCGGAGACGGTGGCCGAGCTGGTGGTGCATTCGAATATCGTCGGCATCAAGGAAGCGCGTAGCGAGCCCGGGCGTGTGGCCGCGCTGGTGGCGCTGCGCAGCGATAGTTTTGTGGTGCTCAGTGGCGACGACGGCAGCGCAGCGCAATCGATGCTGTCCGGCGCTGCCGGGCTGATTTCGGTGGCCTCCAATGCCTTGCCGGCGGCGTACCGGCGCCTGTGCGATCTGGCCCGCGACGGCCAGCGCGAGGCTGCCACTGCGTGGGACGCGCGTCTGAGCGAGTACCACAGCTTTTGCGGTATCGAATCCAATCCCATCCCGGTCAAGGCGCTACTGCAGCGTGCCGGGATCGGCCATGGCCTGCGCTTGCCGCTGTTACCCCTTTCTGCGGCGCACCAGCCTGCCGCCGACCGCCTTGCCGCCGACGCCGTTGCGTTGGAAGCGCTTTCCAGCCGCGAAATGCTCGCGGCCTGACCCAGGAGATTTATCGATGCGTCATTCCGTTTCCTCCGTCCGCGTGCTGTCGCTCGCGTTGCTGGCGAGCGCCACTGTCGCCGCCACGAGCGGTTGCAGCTGGTTTCACAAGGGCGCGCGCGGCGACTATGCGCTGGCCCCGGAAGCCCGTCCGTTGGAAGTGCCGCCGGATCTGAACCTGCCCGACACCTCCGGTGCGATGAAGGTGCCGACGCTGGCGTCGACCACGCAGCAGCAGGCCAACACGCCGCCGTCGGCAAGCGCCAATAGCGGGTTCACCGTGCCGGGCGAGCGCGACGAGGTGTTCGGCAAGGTGGGCGCAGCGTTGGCCGACATCCCGGGTCTGACCATCGCCAGCAAGGCGCAGATGCTTGGTTCCTACGACGTGAGCTACGAGGGTTCCAGCTTCCTGGTGCGCGTGGTCAAGGTCCAAGCGGGCAGCTACGTGTCGGCAGTGGATCCGCGTGGCATGCCGGCGACGGCGGCAGCGCCGGTGGCGGTGATCACCGCGCTCAAGGGCAAGCTGGGCGGCTGAGGCCGGTTCAGTGTGCTGGATAGCAGAACGGGCGCTTCAGGCGCCCGTTTTGCGTTGGTGGGAATTTGCGATTGCTCTGCGGACGCGCCCGGCAGTGTGAACGCGTTGCGTCCGGTCGTGCAGCTCAGCGCTGCAACAGCGGCAACTTGTTCGGCTTGCCATCCCATTCGGCGGCATCGGGCAGCGGTTCCTGGCGCACGGTCAGTACCGGCCAGACCTTGGAGAGTTCAGCGTTGAGCGCGACGAAGCCTTCCTGGCCTGCTGGCACGTCATCTTCCGGGTAGATCGCGTTGGCCGGGCACTCCGGCTCGCACAGGGTGCAGTCGATGCACTCGTCCGGGTCGATGACCAGGAAGTTCGGGCCGACGTGGAAGCAATCCACCGGACAGACCTCGACGCAGTCGGTGTATTTGCACTTAATGCAGTTTTCGGTGACAACAAAAGGCATGGCGGAATCCGGCGTCTAGCCTTCCAATTCTAAAGCAGTCGCGTGATGGGTGTGGGGTTGTCGATGTTTTGCTGATGGCTGGTCAGGCCAGCCTGAGCTGCCTGGCCAGTGCGAACAGCCCCGCCGCCGCCAGATCTTCCGGGTGCAGCTGGCTTTCGACGCCCAGGTGCTGCAGCGCAAGGGCATAGCGTTGCGCCAGACCAGGGCTGCCGACCAGGTGCACGGTGGCGTGGTCGCCACGGTGCTCGCGCAGTTCGTGGCCGATCAGCAGACCCGAGAGGTAGGACGGCAGCGCCGCGGACGACAGCCGTTCGAACAGGCCGAGTGTGCGGGTGCCGAACAGGTGGTGACTGAGGCCGCCGGGGGCGGCGCTGCGGTCGATGCCCTGCACAAACGCATCGGTGTCCAGCGCGGCGTGGTCGTCCTCCATCAGCTTGCCGAGGATGCTGTGCTGACACAGCACGGCGTACAGCTCACCGGTCATGACGGTGGCAAACCCGGTCAGTTGGCCGTTGCCGATCCGCGCCCATTTGCTGTGTGTACCTGGCAGGCAGGCGACGTGCGCGCCGTCGCCGAGTGCGGCGATCAGGCCGACCAGCTGGGTTTCTTCACCGCGCATCACGTCTGGCACGCCGGCCTGTCCGCCGGTGCTCACGCCGGGCACGAACCACAGCGTGCGACCGGGCATCAGGTCGTCGTAGCTGCGCATCGCCAGGGCGAGCGAGCGAGTGTCTGTGGGGCAGGGCAGATAGGCTTGTTCGACCCAGCCGTTGCGGCTGCCGACCATGCCCGACAGCAGCAGCGGGCCGTCCCAGCCGTCGACCAAGCCTGCCAGTACCTCGGCGAAGCGGCCCTGGCAGGCGAGGACGCCGTTGCTGCCACGGCGCTGCTCAAGTACCTTGCCGTCGGCATCGAGCAGGTAGCCGCGCAGGCTGCTGGTGCCCCAGTCGATGGCGATCACGCGCTGGCCACCAAGCTCTCTGGCAAGCCCGCGACCGGCAGATCGCACCAGTACAAGCTGCCGGCTTCAGGGGTACGGGCCAGTTCCTCGGCGCTATGGTCCAGACGCGAGCTGATCACGTGCAGGCGGTCCAGCGCGGCGCCACCGAACGCGCTGCAGGTGGGGTGCTTGACCGGCAGTTGCACGATGCGCTCCACGCTGCCATCGGGGCGATAGCGCACTACGCGCCACGCGCGCCATTGCGCATTCCACAGGTGACCTTCGGCATCGATGATCGATCCGTCCGGTTCGGCATCGTCGCGGTCTAACGTGGTGAACACGCGGGTGTTGCTGGTCTGCGCGGTCTGCGCGTCGTAGTCGCAACACAGGATCTGCGGGCGCGCCGAGTCGCAGTAGTACAGCGTGCGGCCGTCGGGGCTGAAGCAGATCGAGTTGGGGATCGATACGCCTGGCAGCGGCAATGCACGCAAACCATGCGTCAGCGAGAACTGGTACATCGCTCCGCGCGCGGCCTTGGTGTCGTGTTCGTCCATGGTGCCGAATACGAAATTGCCGTTGCGATCGGCGCGACCATCATTGCTGCGCGTGAGCGGATTGTCCGCTTCCACGTCGGCCAGTTTTTCGAAGGGCAGCACGTCTTCTTCGATAGTGTCCGGATCGACAATCCCGATCGCCTTGGCCAGCGCGACCAGCACGCGACCGTCGTCCATCAGGCCGATGCATCCCGGGCGGTCGGGCAGCGTCCAGTGGCGCGATTGCGCACTGGCCGGATGGTGCCGCCACAGGCGTTTTTCGCTGATGTCGACCCAGTACAGCGCCTCGCGCCGTGCGCACCACAGCACGCCTTCGCCGTGCGTGCAGCGGCTGTCGACCGCCAGCACGGCGGTGTGTTCGGACGTGCTCACCATTCGGCGATGCTGCCATCGCTGTGGCGCCACACCGGGTTGCGCCAGTCGGGCGGGTTTTCGTTTGCGCGCTTGAGCATGTCTTCGTCGATCTCCACACCGAGCCCGGGTTTGGGCAGGGCGGCAATGCTGCCATCCACGCAGTGAAAATCGTCTTTGTTGATGACGTAATCGAGCAGGTCGGCGCCTTCGTTGTAATGAATGCCGATGCTCTGTTCCTGCAGCACCGCATTGTGCGAGACGAAGTCCACGTGCAGGCATGCAGCCAGCGCGATCGGGCCGAGCGGGCAGTGCGGCGCGAAGCCGACATCGTAGGCTTCGGCGATCGCGGCGATCTTGACGCATTCGGTGATGCCGCCGGCATGCGACAGGTCCGGCTGCACCATGCCGATGCCGCCGGCACACAGCACGTTCTTGAATTCGAAACGCGAGAACATGCGCTCGCCGGCGGCCAGCGGAATGGAGGTGCTGGCGGCCAGGCGCGGGTAGTACTCGGCCTGTTCGGCCAGCACCGGCTCTTCGACGAACAGCGGCTTGAACGGCTCGAGTTCGCGCAGCAACGCCTTGGCCATCGGCGCGCCGACGCGGCCGTGGAAGTCGATGCCGAAGTCGATGGTGTTGCCGAAGGCTTCGCGGATTTCGGCCACCTTGACCACCGCAGCGTCGACCGCGCGCGCGCTGTCGATCAGCTTCATTTCTTCGGTGCCGTTGAACTTGAAGGTGTCGAAACCCAGCGCGCGGTAGTCGGTGATCTGCTGGATGATCGCGCCCGGGCGGTCGCCGCCGACCCAGCGATAGGTCTTCATGCGGTCGCGCACCAGCCCGCCCAGCAACTCGTATACCGGCACGCCCAGCGCCTTGCCCTTGATGTCCCACAACGCCTGGTCGATACCGGCGATCGCGCTCATCAGGATGGCGCCGCCACGGTAGAAACCGGCGCGGTACATGGTCTGCCACAGGTCGTTGATGCGCGCCGGATCCTTGCCGACGACATAGCCGGCCAGTTCGTGTACGGCGGCCTCCACCGAACGGGCGCGGCCTTCGATAACCGGCTCTCCCCAACCGGTAATGCCCTCGTCGGTTTCGACCTTGAGGAACAACCAGCGCGGCGCAGCGTGGTAGGTGGTGAGGCGGGTGATCTTCATCCTTGCAGTTCCTGGTAGGCCTGCACGAAGGCGCGTGCATGCGTCTGGGTTGTTTCGAGCGATTGCGCCGGTTTGTACAGTTCGCCGCCGATGCCGGCGCCGGCGGCACCCTGGGCGATGAAGCCGGCCAGGGTCTGCGGGCTGACGCCGCCGACCACATACACCGGGATGTGCTTGGGCAGCACCGAGCGCAGGGCGCGCACATGCGCGGCGCCATAGGTCGCTGCCGGGAACAGCTTGAGGATGGTTGCGCCGGCGTCGATGGCGTCGAACGCCTCGCTGGCAGTGGCGAAGCCGGCCACCACGGTCAGCCCGCGCGACACCGCATGGCGGATCAGCGACGGGCGCGTATTGGGGGTGATGATGAAGCGCGCGCCAATCTCGACCAGGGTGTCGACGTCTTCATTGCGCAGCACGGTGCCGGCACCGATCCAGGCGCGTTCGCCGAAGGTCTGTTGCGCCAGCGCGATGCTTTGCTCCCAGCGCGGCGAGTTGAGCGGGATTTCGATCGCATCGAAACCGGCGTCGATCAGCGCGCCGACATGGTCGAGCGTTTCTTCCGGCGTGATGCCGCGCAGGATGGCGACCAGGGGCAGGGCGAACGGGCTGGCGGTGGTATCTGAAGTCATGCGGTTACTCGCGCTAGAGCGGAAAGCAATGGTTGGCGGCCGGGTGGCTGGTACCGTCGGGGGAGGTTGCGCAACTGCGGGGCGAGGCGCGGCGGCAGACGCGCAGCTCAAGATGAGGACGGGGGACGACGCAGGTCATGTATTCCGACCTTGACGGTGTGCCACCCGGACCCGCGTGCGCGGTCTTGCGGCCTGCATTAGGGGCCAGATGCCGTCATCGTTGTCGACCTCCGCATATTGGCGTGCGTGTTGCCGTCCGAGGACGGGCAGGCCACGTCTGTTTTCACCGCGCCAGGGATGTAGGGGCTCCCGTTGCGGCATTGGATAGCCTTGCCCGGGGAAATATGTGCTGCAAATGAAATTTTCGGCCTATTCTATTCCTCCGAAGAATACACCGCCGCAACCGCACGCTATGGCAACTTCCGGTATTCCCTGGTTCAACGCAGCCCGTCTTAAGACGCGCCAGCTCTTGCTATTGCTGCATTTGCATGAACAACGCTCGGTGTTGCGCGCGGCTGAGGCCGCTAGCATGACCCAGCCGGCGGCGTCCAAGCTGTTGGCGGAAATGGAAGACATGCTGGGCGTGAAGTTATTCGAGCGGCATGCCCGTGGCGTGGAACCGACTTGGTATGGCCACGTGCTGATCCGACGCGCGCGCGCCGCGATGTCCGAGATCGGTCGGGCGCAGGAAGAAATCGCCGCGCTGCGCGCCGGGTGCATGGGCCAGGCCTCGATCGGCACGGTGGTCAATCCGGGCACCAACTTGGTGCCGCAAGCGATCGCCGAGGTAAAGCGCGAGTTCCCGGACATCCTGGTGCGGGTGGAGATGGACTACAGCCGTCCGTTGGTGGCCAAGTTGCTGGATGGGCAGCTGGACATCGTGATCGGCCGCATCCTGGGGCCGGAAGGCGTGGGCGAGCTGGCGTTCGAGCCGCTGGCCGACGAGCCGCATTCGGTGATTGCCCGCGCCGGCCACCCGCTGGCCAGCCGCGCCGGCCTGCAGCATGCCGATCTGGTGCGGCATGGCTGGATCTTGCCGCCGGCCGATAGCGTGCTGCGCGCGCGGCTGGACTCGATGTTCATGGAGCATGGCGTGCAGGCGCCAACCAATGCCATCGAAACCTCGTCGCTGCCGGTCACCTCGACCCTGCTGCGCGGCACCGACATGCTGACTGCATTGCCGGTGGAATCGGTGGCGCCGTTGATCCAGGCGAAATTGCTCACCGTGCTGCCGATCAAACTGGGCGTGCGGATGGAATCGTTCGGCATCATCCGTCGGCGCGATTACAACCTGCCACCGGGTGCCGAGCGCATTTTGCAGGCGTTACGCACCACTGCACGGCGTTTGTACCCCGGTCTGAGGGCACCGGAGTCGTCGCTCTGACCGGCCTCGAAAAACCATTTCACGGTGACGACGGCAACGGGCGCGGATGTTTGCACTTTAGGCCGCGGCATCCTCGGCCCGATCAAGACCCGCCGCAAGACGACCCAGCGCAGGCTGTCGCCGACAGCCGTGCGATAGCGCACAATGCGGCGCCCCTGCTTTGAGGCGTCAGGGGCATTGGGTGCCTGCCGCCGGAATCAGCGCGGTTTGACCTGCCGATATAGACGGTGATCGCCGTAGGCCTGGCCCTTGGTCTCCACGTTGGCGCAGAGCTGGTCGTTGCACAGCGTCACGTCGGCGGCGTTGTAGGCCCGCAACAGCTCCGCACGCAACTGATTGTCTTCGATTTGCTGGCGATAATGGGCCAGCAACCATCCGCCACCGCCCAGCAACACCAGTAGACTTCCGACCACCACCGTCGCGCCTTTCAACAGCAACAGGCGCTGCGCCCGCTCGATGCGCTTGAGTTGATCTGACAGCGACTGCGCACCTCCCCCGATCAAGCTACCGGCGAGTTGCAACCGCTTCTCGAAACCGGGGAGACGTCGTGGCGCACAGCAGCAGGTGTGCTGCTCGGTGGTGCGGGATGCAATGCGGTCGCACAGCCATGGGGCCGCCTGTTGGAAGGAAACAGTGGCCTACGGCAGCCTGCTTCCCGCCATGTGCTCAGCGCACGTGATTGCCCTTGTTGTCCTGTGACCTGCCAAGCGATACGTGGCAGCGCGCGCCCTCGCTTCCATCTGTGGCACATCGCTATAGCCTAGACCACCGTCGAGGTTGCGCAATTCCAAGGGAGTGACCATGCAAACCACCCTCCGTTCCGCCGGCGCCGCGCCTGCAAACCGGCGTACGCCGCTTGCCCACTGCCTGGCGCTGTCGCTGGCCCTGTTGGCCAATGCCGCGCATGCGCAGGAAGTACGCAAGGCCGCCGATGGCGTCACCGTGGTGCCGAGCGCCAAGGGCGCCGCACCGGTGCGCCTGCAAGTGGTCGACAGCGGCATCATCCGCGTCAGTGCGGATCCGGACGGCGACTTCGCCCGCAGCCCCAGCCTGATGCGCGTGCCGGTGCAGGGCGATGGCGCATTCCAGATTGCCGAGCAGGGCGACAGCGTGCAGCTGAAGACCGGCAAGGTCACCGCCACCGTGTCCACCGTGGATGGCCATGTCAGCTTTGCCGATGCCAACGGCAAGACGGTGCTGTCGGAAGTGGCCGGCGGGCGCAGCTTTGCGCCGCTGAAAGTGGAGGACAAGCAGTACCTGAGCGTGCGCCAGCGCTTCCAGTCGCCCGATGACGAAGCGTTGTACGGCTTCGGCCAGCATCAGCAAGGCTGGATGAACCAGAAGGGTCGCAACGTCGAGCTGCAGCAGAACAACATCGACATGGCGGTGCCGTACCTGGTGTCCAGCCGTCACTACGGCCTGCTGTGGGACAACAATGCGATCACCCGCCTGGGCGATCCGCGCGGCCTGCAGCCGCTGCCGAAAACGCTGAAGGTGTACGACGCCAAGGGCAAGGCCGGCGCGCTGACCGCACGCTACGCAATCAATGGCAAGCAGATCCTCGAGCGCCGCGAGAGCGAGGTGAACTACCAGTACCTCAGCAACCTGCCCAAGTACCCGAAGACGGCGATCACCAAGGACAAGAACAGCCGCATGCACGTCACTTGGGAGGGCGAAATCGAAGCGCTCACCGGTGGCGAACACACCTTCTCGCTGTATTCGAGCGAATACGCCAGGTTGTATGTGGACGGCAAGCTGGTCGTCGACCGCTGGCGCCAGAACTGGAACCCGTGGAATCACGAATTCACGCTCGATCTGCAGCCGGGCACGCGTCATACCGTCAAGCTCGAGTGGGACCTGATCGACCCCAGCTACATCGCGCTGCTGCACCGCGACCCGCTGCCGGCGGCCGAAGCCAAAGATCTGTCGTTGTGGTCCGAAGCCGGGCAGATGATCGACTATTACTTCGTTTCTGCCGATTCGTACGACCAGGCCGTTGCCGGCTATCGCGAACTCACCGGCAAGTCGGTGATGCTGCCCAAGTGGGCGTATGGCTTCTGGCAGAGCCGCGAGCGTTACAAGAGCCAGGACGAACTGGTGGGCGCGGTGGCCGAATACCGCAAGCGCAGATTGTCGCTGGACAACATCGTGCTCGATTGGTCGTACTGGCCGGAAAACGCATGGGGCTCGCATGATTTCGATCCCGGGCACTTCCCGGATCCCGATGGCATGGTCAAGGCCGTGCACGACATGCATGCGCAGATCATGATTTCGATCTGGCCCAAGTTCTATCCCACCACCGCCAACTACAAGGAACTGGACGCTGCCGGTTTCATGTTCAAGCGCAATGTGAAAGTGGGTGAACTGGACTGGATCGGCAAGGGCTACAAGAACTCCTTCTACGACCCATATTCGGAAAAGGCGCAGACCATGTACTGGCGCCAGATCGACGAAAAGCTCAACAGCAAGGGCTTCGATGCCTGGTGGATGGACGCCGACGAGCCGGACGTGCATTCCAACCTGGACATCGCCGAGCGCAAGGCACGGACTACGCCGAACGCGTTGGGCTCGTCCACCGAATACTTCAACTCCTACCCGTTGCCGCACACGCATGGCGTGTACGTGGGCGACCGTGCGGCCGACGACAAGCGCGTGTTCATCCTCTCGCGCAAGGGCTACGCCGGCACCCAGCGCAATGCTGTGGCGGTGTGGAGCGGCGACATCGTCTCGCGTTGGGACGATATGCGCGACCAGATCTCTGGTGGTGTGAACATGGCGCTGTCGGGCTTGCCCAACTGGACCTTCGACATCGGCGGCTTTGCGGTGGAGAAGCGCTACGAAGACCATGACCCGGCGCACCTGCCGGAATGGCGAGAGCTCAACACGCGCTGGTTCCAGTTCGGTGCGTTCGTGCCGATCTTCCGTTCGCACGGCCAGTTTCCGTACCGCGAAATCTGGAACATCGCTCCCGAAGGCACGCCGTTCTACGAGAGCATGGCGTACTACAACCGTTTGCGTTACGCGCTGCTGCCATACCTCTATAGCCTCGCCGGCGATACCTACCAGCGCGATGGCGTGATCATGCGCGGCATGATGATGGACTTCCCGAACGACCCAAAGGTCCGCGACATCAACGACCAGTACCTGTTCGGGCCGGCGTTCCTGGTCGCACCGGTGACCCGCTTCGGCGCCACCTCGCGGCAGGTGTATCTGCCGGCCGGCAGCAGCTGGCTGGATTTCGCTACCGGCAAGCGTTATGAAGGTGGCCAGAGCATCATTGCTGCCGCACCGATCGAACGCATGCCGCTGTTCGTGCGTGCCGGTTCCATCGTGCCGACCGGACCGGTGCAGGAATACGTGGACCAGAAGCCCGACGCACCGCTTACTGTAATGGTCTATACCGGTGCCGATGGCCAGTTCTCGCTGTATGAAGACGATGGCAAGGGCTACGGCTACGAGAAGGGCGAGTTCAGCCGCATTGCGCTGGTCTGGAGCCAGGCCAAGGGCGAGCTGAGCATCGGCAAGCGCGAGGGCAGCTGGACCGGCATGCAGGCCAAACGCACCATTAATGTGCGCTTCGTCGATGGCCCGCGCGACGATGCCGGTGCGCTGCAGCCCAAGACCGATACCAGCATCCAGTACGAGGGCAAGGCGGTCAGCGTGTTGCAGCGCAAGATTGCGTCCGGCAAAGCGCGTCGCCGATGATCGCAGGCTGTCTTCAGTCACCGAGTAAGCAGATGCCGGAACGTCGCAAGGCAGGCGCGGGCGGTTCCGGTCAGTCAGCACGGCGGTGGCCGTGCTGACCCCTCGCGAGCTGTGCAAGGCAACCGGGGACGCCATCGCGGTCCTGGGCGCCGTGCCGGCGGCGACACAGGCCGCGCAATCTTCGAAGAAGGCCGTGCTGCCGCCTGTTGCAGCGGCCGAGGCCCTGCAGCTGTGCTACCCCCAACCGGCCAACGAATGGGTGGAAGCCCTGCCGGTCGGCAATGGGCGATTGGGCGCGATGATGTGGGGCGGTATCGCCCACGAGCGCCTGCAACTCAACGAAGACACACTGTACGCAGGCGGGCCCTACGATGCCACCAGCCCGGACGCATTGGCGGCCTTGCCGCAGGTGCGTGCGCTGATCTTTGCAGGGCGCTATGCAGAAGCCGAACAACTGGCCGATGCCAAGCTGCTCTCGCGTCCGCTCAAGCAAATGCCGTATCAACCGTTGGGCGATCTGTTGCTGGATTTCGATCGCGCCGATGGCATTAGCGACTACCGCCGTCAGCTCGATCTGGACACTGCGGTGGCAACCACCACGTTCCGCTCCGGCGGCGCGGTGCATCGGCGCGAGGTGTTCGTCTCTGCGCAAGCGCAATGCATCGTGGTAGGCCTGTCGTGCGACCACCCTGGCGGTATTTCGTTGCGTGTGGGCATCGACAGCCCGCAAAACGGCGAGGTCACCGCCACGTCTCGCATCTGTACGCGTTGCATCCGTCCAGCCAGATCAAGCCGCGCGATCCTCCCGAACTGGCTGCCGCCGCACGGCGCTCGCTGGAAATCCGTGGCGACAACGCCACCGGCTGGGGCATGAGCTGGCGCCTGAACCTGTGGGCGCGGCCGGCCGATGGCGAGCATGCCTACCGCATCCTGCAACTGCTGATTTCGCCAGATCGTACTTATCCCCATCTGTTGGACGCACATCCGCCATTCCAGATCGACGGCAACTTCGGCAGCACCGCCGGCATTACCGAAATACTGCTGCAACGTTGGGCCGGCAGCGTGTTTCTGCTGCCGGCCTTGCCCAAGGCGTGGCGACGTGGCAGCGTGCGTGGCGGGCGCTATCAACTGTCCTACGCTGGGCAGACCCTGGACCTGGACCTGGGCGCAGGCCGCACCCAGCAAGTGGGACTCAACAACAACCGATGGGTGACGCAATGAGCTTGTACGTAGGACTGGATGTAGGCACGCAGAGCGTCAAGCTGGTGGCCTACGATCCGCAGGATCGCGCGGTGGTCGCCACCATCGCAGCGCCTATGGAGCTGATCAGCCGCGACGACGGCACCCGCGAGCAACAGGCGCAGTGGTGGATCGACGGCATCGTGCATTGCTTCGCGCAGCTCGAAGGCGGGTTGCGTGCACGCGTGCGCGGCATCTCCGTGTCGGGTCAGCAACACGGCTTTGTGCCGGTGGCAGCCGACGGCAGCGTCACCGCGCCGGTCAAGCTGTGGTGCGATACCAGCACTGCGCTGGAATGCGACGAAATCATGGATGCCGTTGGCGGCGCGGCCGGCAGCGTTGCGGCTGCAGGCAACCCCATCATGGCCGGCTACACCGCCTCCAAATTGCCGTGGACGCGCAAGCATCGCCCCGACGCGTATGCAGCGATGACCACGGTGATGCTGCCGCACGACTACATCAACTTCTGGCTGACCGGCGCGCGCTTTGCCGAAGTCGGCGATGCCTCCGGTACCGGCTGGCTGGACGTGCGCACGCGGCAGTGGTCCGAGCGCATGTTGCGTGCGGTCGACGCGCAACGCGACCTGCGCGATGCATTACCGCCGCTGGTGGAAACCGGCGCGGTCTATACGTTGTCCGATGCCGCTGCCCAGGCATTGAATTTGCCGGCCGGCGTGCGCGTCACCACCGGCGGTGGCGACAACATGATGGCCGCCATCGGCACCGGCAATGTGGTACCCGGGCGTCTGACCATGAGCCTTGGCACCTCCGGCACCTTGTTCGCTTACGCCGATCATCCGGTGGTGGACGATCAGGCACGCTGGGCCGCGTTCTGCTCCTCCAGCGGCGGCTGGTTGCCGTTGATCTGCACGATGAACTGCACGGTCGCCACCGAGGCGGTGATGCACATGTTCTCCATCACCCGCGCGCAGACCGAGGCAATGATCGCCGACACCGCACCAGGTGCGGACGGATTGGTATTGCTGCCGTTCTTCAACGGCGAGCGCACCCCGGATTTGCCGGCCGCGCGTGGCTGCCTGTTCGGCATGGATTTGCACAACACCACCGCCGCGCATTTTTATCGCGCCGCGATGGAAGGCGCTACCTACAGCCTGCGCAACGGCTTCGATGCCTTTGTTGCTGCGGGTTTGCAGTTCGATACCATCCTGCTCACCGGTGGCGGCAGCAAGAGCGCGCAGTGGCGGCAGATGGTGGCCGACATCTTCAACCTGCAGGTCGTGGTGCCAACCCAGCCCGAAGGTGCTGCGTTCGGTGCGGCACTGCAGGCATTGTGGGCTTGCGAGCGCGCCGATGGTGGCGATGCGGCGTTGGCGGATGTGGTGCTGGAGCACCTGCAGGTGGACGACGCGCTTGCCGCACAGCCCAACCCGCAGCGTGTGGCCCAGTATCAGCAGCACTATCAGACCTTCCTCAAGCACCTGCATGTCGTCAGCCCGCTCTACGCTAGCTGATCGATCGTTTTTTTTGAAACTTCCCCAGCAGTAAGGACGTCTCACCCCATGAGCAACACCGTCTACATCGGCGCGAAAGAATATTTCCCCGGCATCGGCAAGATCGGTTTCGAAGGCCGCGAGTCGGACAACCCGCTCGCGTTCAAGGTCTACGATGCCAACAAGACCATTGGCGACAAGACCATGGCCGAGCATCTGCGCTTTGCCGTGGCCTACTGGCACAGCTTCTGCGGCAATGGCGCCGATCCGTTCGGCCCGGGTACGCGTGCGTATCCGTGGGATGTGGGCAACAGCGCGCTGGCGCGGGCTGAAGCCAAATCCGATGCCGCGTTCGAGTTCTTCACCAAGCTCGGCGTGCCGTACTACTGCTTCCACGACATCGACCTGTCGCCGGATGCCGATGACATCGGCGAATACGAGAGCAACCTCAAGCACATGGTGGGTGTTGCCAAGCAGCGTCAGGCCGACACCGGCATCAAGCTGCTGTGGGGCACGGCCAATCTGTTCTCGCATCCGCGCTACATGAATGGTGCCTCGACCAACCCGGACTTCAACGTCGTCGCGCGTGCGGCGGTGCAGGTCAAGGCCGCGATCGATGCCACGGTGGAGCTGGGCGGCGAAAACTACGTGTTCTGGGGCGGCCGCGAAGGCTATGCCTGCCTGCACAACACGCAGATGAAGCGCGAGCAGGACAACATGGCGCGGTTCCTCACCCTGGCGCGCGACTACGGCCGCAGCATCGGCTTCACCGGCAACTTCCTGATCGAGCCAAAACCCATGGAGCCGATGAAGCATCAGTACGATTTTGATAGCGCGACCGTGATCGGTTTCCTGCGTCAGCACGGTCTGGATCAGGACTTCAAGCTCAACATCGAAGCCAACCACGCCACCTTGTCCGGCCATAGCTTCGAGCATGACCTGCAGGTCGCCTCCGATGCCGGCCTGCTGGGCAGCATCGATGCCAACCGCGGCAACCCGCAGAACGGTTGGGATACCGACCAGTTCCCGACCGATCTGTACGACACCGTTGGTGCGATGCTGGTAGTGCTGCGTCAGGGTGGCTTGGCACCGGGGGGGTTGAACTTCGATGCCAAGGTGCGTCGCGAATCGTCCGATCCGCAGGACCTGTTCCTGGCGCACATCGGCGGCATGGACGCGTTCGCACGCGGGCTGGAAGTGGCCAATGCACTGCTGACGTCCTCGCCGTTGGAGCAGTGGCGCGCCGAACGTTATGCCAGCTTCGACAATGGTACCGGCGCCGACTTTGCCGCAGGCAAGATCACGCTGGCGGATCTGGCCGCACATGCCGCCGGCAATGCGCCCAAGCAGATCAGCGGCCGCCAGGAAGCGTACGAAAACTTGATCAATCAGTATCTGACGCGTTGAT
>NZ_JBBYGR010000040.1:0-44798 GCF_038405005.1 Xanthomonas sp. JL1
GCTGCAGGCCTTGCGCCCCTGTTTCTCGCGGGCCGCGCCAACCTGATTTTTTAAGCGCCCGCTCCAGCAGGCTTATTCCTCCATCGTCCACTTCGCTCCACTTGGCAAAGTAGGAATGCACCGTGCGCCACTTCGGAAAATCACTGGGCAACGCACGCCACGGGCAACCTGTCCGTAGCAGATACAGCACTGCGCACCACACCTCATACATATCCACTGTCACAGGCTTGGTGCGCTTGCGGGCTTGCTCCAGAATCGGGCGGATTTGCTCGAACCGCTCACGGCTCACGTCACTTGGATAGTTCTTCTCGCGCATTCGTGGAGTTTGCATGGTTTGAATAAGATCGTGAACAAGTTCTAAGGGCAGCAAGCGCCCAAGCGCAACGCGCCGTCTCGATGGTCGGCGCGCGCGTCCTGCCGGCTCTTACAAATCCCGAATACCCACCCCCAGGCCTCGGCTACACACTCAGTCGTGCGCGTGCGGGGCCGGCGCCTGCGCGCCGCTTTCGAGCTGGTCGAGGAAATCCACTGCGCGACGCAAGTGCGGGATCACGATGGAGCCGCCGACCACCAGGCCGACCGAAAAGGTTTCGAAGAACTCTTCGCGGCTCACGCCGGCTTCCTTGCACTGGGCCACGTGATAGCTGATGCAGTCGTCGCAGCGCAGCACCATCGAGGCGACCAGGCCGAGCAGCTCCTTGGTCTTCACGTCCAGGGTGCCGGCTTGATAGGTCTGGGTGTCCAGCGCAAAGAAGCGCCGCACCACTTGGTTCGGCTCGGCCAGGATGCGCTGATTCATGCGCTGACGGAATTCGGTGAATTCGCGCAGGCGGTCGGCGCTGCCTTCGTCGGAACCACTCATGCCTGACCGCCCGCGCTGCCGGCCAACAACTGCTCGAGCTTGCCGGCCCGGTGCATGGCCATCATGTCGTCGTAGCCGCCCACATGGACGTCGCCGACGAAGATCTGCGGCACGCTGGTGCGCTTGGCCAGGGCGACCATCTTGTCGCGCTCGGCCGGATCCAGATCGATCCGCACCTCGGTCCAGGTCTTGCCCTTGCTCTTGAGGAAGTTCTTGGCTGCCACGCAATACGGGCAAATGGCCGAGGAATACAGGGTGATCTGCGGACCGGAGGCCGCGCCCTGATCGGTATGGTCTTGGCTCACGGGAAACTCCGTGGTTGGTATGGGGTCTGACACATGGTACCGGGCGACTGGAATTTCCATGTCCTCACCGCAACACTGCGGGTTAACCGATGATTCACGCCGTCGCGCCGTGCTGCCCGCATGCTCCGCGAACTACCTGGGAGTTCCACTTGCGCCTGCTACCGCTCGCCACTGCCCTCACGCTGGCTGTTGCCATGGGTGTGACACCTGCGCAGGAAAACCGCCTGCCCGACATCGGCTCGTCGGCCGGCGAGTTGCTGACCCCGGCGCGTCAGGCCGAGTACGGCAAGATGATGCTGGCCGAGTTGCGCAACTACGACTACGTGCTGGACGACCCGCTGATCACCGACTGGCTGCAGACCATGGGCACCCGGCTGGGCGCCAACAGCGACCAGCCGCAGCAGCCGTTTACGTTTTTCATGCTGCGCGATCGCCAGATCAATGCGTTCGCCACGCTCGGCGGCTATGTCGCGGTCAATGCCGGGCTGGTGTTGACCGCCGAGCGCGAGGACGAAGTGGCGGCGGTGCTGTCGCATGAAATCGCCCACGTCACCCAGCAGCACGTGCTGCGTGCAGTGGAGCGCGCGCAGCGCGACCAGATCCCGATCCTGCTCGGCATGCTGGCGGCGGTGGTGGCGGCGCAGCAGGCCGGTGGCAACTCCAAGGGCGACGCCACCATGGCCACCATCACCAGCGCGATGGGGCTGATGCAGCAGCGGCAGATCGACTACACCCGTTCCAACGAATCCGAAGCCGACCGGCTGGGCATCCGCACGCTGGCGCGCAGCGGTTACGACGTCGATGCGATGGCCGGGTTCTTCGAGCGCATGTCGGTGGCGATGCGGGCCAATGAGGGTGGCTACAGCGCGCCGGATTTCCTGCAGACCCACCCGGTGACCGTCACCCGCATCAGCGAAGCCAAGGCGCGCGCCGAGCAGATGAAAAAGAACACCGTGGTGCTGACCACCTCGGTGCCGGGTGGAAGCCGCCAGGAACGCGTGGACCCGGCCGACCCGTCGCTGTCGGAGCCGCTCAGCCACAACGGCAACGCGCTGCTGCCCTACGCGCTGCGACTGCCGGTGGACGCGCTCAGCCGCGGCGCCGACCAGCAGGGCTTCGATTGGGCGAAAGAACGCCTGCGCGTGCTCAGCGCAGCCACGCCGGATGCAGCCATTCGCGAATACGAAAACCTGCGCCGCAGCGCAAAGCAAGGCTTGAGCGATGCGCAACGTTATGGCCTGGCGCTGGCAAAGCTGCGCAACAGCGGCGGGCGGCCAAGCGAGCCGGTGGCCGAGCTGAGCAGCCTGCTTGAGGCTCATCCGGATAATCTGTGGCTGGCGCTGGGCCTGAGTCAGGCGCAGGCGCGCGTGGGCCAACGCGAGGCGGCCAATGCACGCTTCGATGCGTTGCTCAAGCAATTGCCGAACAACCGTGCGGTGGCGCTGACTTATGCCAGCGCACTCAACGAGCAGGCCAGCAAGGAGTCCGGCCAGCGCGCGCGCCAGGTGCTGGAGCCGTTGGTGCACCGGAGCAGCGACGACCCGCTGCTGCAACAGAGCTACGCCCGTGCCTGCGAGCTCTCCGGCGACCAACTGCGCGCCAGCGAAGCGTATGCGGAAGCGGCGTTCTTGAACGGTCGCGCCGAACAGGCACTGATCCAGCTGGAAGCGCTGAAAAAGAAAGATCTCGACTATGTGACACGGGCGCGCGTGGATGCGCGCATCGCCGCCATCACGCCGACCGTGCTAGAGCTGCGGCGCCAAGGCATTCGCGACCCGGATTTATCCACCCGCTGATCGCTGATGCGCGTTGCCGGCTGTGGGCGGCCGAGCGACCATCTGCCGGCAATGGAACTGCCGAGCCCGCTTCGCCAGGCCATCCCCATCGCCATCGCATAAGCGGCGCGAGCGACGTCACATTAGAGTCACAAAACCGTAGTCTACTGACGATCACCAAAACCAGACGGTAAGCCCCGCGTGCAGAAACGCATTCTGATCGTCGATGACGAACCCGCGATCCGCGACATGGTGGCGTTCGCGCTACGCAAAGGCGAGTTCGAGCCCATCCATGCAGGCGATGCCCGCGAGGCGCAGACCGCCATCGCCGACCGCGTGCCGGATCTGATCCTGCTGGACTGGATGTTGCCGGGCACCAGCGGGCTGGACCTGGCGCGGCGCTGGCGCAAGGAGCAGCTGACCCGCGATATTCCGATCATCATGCTGACCGCGCGCGGTGAGGAAAACGACCGCGTCGGCGGCCTGGAAGCCGGCGTCGACGATTACGTGGTCAAGCCGTTCTCGGCACGCGAGCTGCTGGCACGCATCCGCGCGGTGATGCGGCGCACCCGCGAAGACGACGAAGACGGCAGCGTGGCGGTGGGACGCCTGCGCATCGATGGCGCCGCGCACCGCGTGTTCGCCGGCGATGCGCCTGTGCCGATCGGCCCGACCGAATATCGCCTGCTGCATTTCTTCATGACCCACCCGGAGCGCGTGTATACGCGCACCCAGCTGCTGGACCATGTCTGGGGCGGCAGCGTGTATGTGGAAGAGCGCACCATCGACGTGCATATCCGCCGCCTGCGCAAGACGCTGGAACCATTCGGCCTGGAAAACATGGTGCAGACCGTGCGTGGCTCGGGCTATCGTTTTTCTTCGGCGACCTGACGTGCCGTAAAGCCCCCCGGCCGCGTTCTGGCCGGGTGGCTGCCTACCTGACGCTTCGTGCTAACGCCTTCCATGCCTCAACACATCCGTTCCGCCTGGCTCAAGACGCTTGGCACCCTTGCGCTGTTGTTGGGCGCTGCCGTCTTCGCTGGCGTGCTGATCGGGCATGTGTGGATGGCGCTGACGCTCACCGCGCTGGGCGTGCTGGCCTGGCACTACTGGCGGCTGCGCCAGGTGCTGCGGCGGCTCACCGCGCGTCAACGGGCCGAGCCAGCCGCCGGTATCGGCGCCTGGAACGAACTGGACCGTCTGCTGTATCGCAGCCAGGCCGAAATGCGCGGGCGCAAGCGGCGCCTGATCGAAATGTTGCGCACCTACCGCGCCGCGGCGCAGGCGCTGCCGGATGCGGTAGTGGTGGTGGATCGCAACAGCCAGCGCGTGCAGTGGTTCAACAAGGCGGCGGGCGGTTTGCTCGGCTTGCACCATCCCGGCGACATGGGCGTATCGGTGGTGGAGCGGCTGCAGCCGTTGCCGCTGGCGCATTGGCTGGCAGCCGGGCGCAACGCCGAACCGATGCTGGATGCCGCCTCGCCGGCGGACCCGGATCTGCGCCTGAATCTGCGCCTGATTCCGTATTCCGACGACTACTTGTTGCTGGTGGCACGCGATGTCAGCAAGTTGCTGCGGCTGGAGCAGGTGCGCCGCGATTTCGTCGCCAACGTCTCGCATGAACTGCGTACCCCGCTGACGGTGGTGCATGGCTATCTGGACATGCTCGACCCGGAAGACTTTCCGGAGTCGGGCCCGATGCTGGCGGAGATGCGTAAGCAGTCGCAGCGCATGGCGCAGCTGGTCGAAGATCTGTTGACGCTGTCGCGGCTGGAATCGCAGGAAGAACTCGGCGAAGAGCATGTGGCGATGGCGCCGATGCTGTCGACCCTGCGCCGCGAGGCCGAGGCGCACAGCCAGGGCCGCCACACCGTGGAGGTGATCGACGAGGCCGGCGTGGATCTGCTCGGCTCCAACAAGGAACTGCATAGCGCGTTTTCCAACTTGGTCACCAACGCGGTGCGCTACACGCCCGGCGGCGGCACGGTGACGATCCGCTTTGTGCGCGAAGGCGATGGTGCCGCGCTGGCCGTGCGCGACACCGGCTACGGTATTCCGGCCTCGCATCTGCCGCGCATCACAGAACGTTTCTATCGCGTGTCCAGCAGCCGTTCGCGCGAGAGCGGCGGCACCGGGCTCGGTCTGTCGATCGTCAAGCACATCCTGGGGCTGCATCAAGCGCGCCTGGACATCGAAAGCGAAGTGGGACGCGGCAGCGAATTTTCGTGCCATTTCGTCGCTGCGCGCGTCGTGCAGCGCGAGCCATCGGTGCCACTGTCACACTCGGCGTAATATGTAGTCAGTACGCGTCCAGCGCGACGCAATGGTCGCGTCCCGCGCGCGCCGCATCGCCTGCGCTGCAGTTGCGCGGTAACCACGCACATACTCCGTCTTGATGATCGATTCCATGGGCCACGCCAAAGAACTGCACGACATCACACCCGGCGACGACATCGCCACCGATCCGTTGCGTGATACGGCGCTGTACATCAACCGCGAGTTGTCGCAGCTGGACTTCAACTTCCGGGTGCTGGCGCAGGCGCTCGATGAGCAGGTGCCATTGCTGGAGCGGCTGCGCTTCCTGTGCATCTCGTGTACCAATCTGGACGAGTTTTTCGAGATCCGCGCGGCCACCGTGCGGCATGCGCAGGAGTTCGGGCTGCCGCCGGCACCGGACGGGCTGAGCCCAACCGCCATCCTCAACGCAGTGCACGATCGCGCCGCCAAGTTGGTCGAGCAGCAATACCACGCCTGGAATGAAGTGCTGCGCCCGGCGATGGAAGACGCCGGCGTTGCCGTGCTCAGCCCCTCGGCATGGACCTCGCGCCAGAAACGCTGGCTGCGTGCCTACTTCCGCAACGAGATCATGCCGGTGCTGTCGCCACTGGGGCTGGACCCGGCGCACCCGTTCCCGAAGATCCTCAACAAGACCTTGAACATCGTGGTGGTGCTGGAAGGCCAGGACGCGTTCGGCCGCGCCGGGCATCTGGCCATCGTGCGCGCACCGCGTTCGCTGCCGCGCATCATCCAGCTGCCGGCCAGCCTGTCGCCGGAGGGCGCGCAGAGTTTCGTGTTCCTGTCGTCGGTGTTGTCCGAATTCGTCGACGAACTGTTCCCGGGCATGCAGGTCATGGGCTCGTATCAGTTCCGTGTCACCCGCAATTCCGAACTGGTGGTGGACGAGGAAGAAGTCGAAAACCTGGCGCTGGCCTTGCGCGACGAGTTGGTCACGCGCGGCTACCGGCCGGCGGTGCGGCTGGAGATCGCGCACGACTGCCCGGCGCCCATCCTGCGCACCTTGCTGCAAAATTTCGGACTGAACGAGAACGCGGTGTACCGCATCATCGGGCCGGTCAACCTGAGCCGCGTCACGCAGGTCTATGACCTGGTGCAGCGCCCCGAGCTCAAGTACCACTCGTTCAATCCGCGCACCTTGCGCGACACCGAGGGCATTTTCGAGATCGTCAAAAAAAACGATGTATTGCTGCATCACCCCTTCGATGCCTTCACAGCGGTGCTGGATGTCATCCGCCAAGCTGCGGTCGACCCGAACGTGCTGGCGATCAAGCAGACGCTGTATCGCACCGGAAAGGATTCGCTGATTGTCGATGCACTGATTCTGGCCGCACGCAACGGCAAGGACGTCACCGTGGTGGTGGAGTTGCGTGCGCGCTTCGACGAAGAAGCCAACCTGGGCCTGGCCGACAAGCTGCAGGAAGCCGGCGTGCAGGTGGTCTACGGCGTGGTCGGCTTCAAGACCCACGCCAAGATGCTGCTGATCGTGCGACGCGAGGGTCGCAAGCTCAAACGCTACGTGCACCTGGGCACCGGCAATTACCACAGCGGCACCGCGCGCCTGTATACCGACATCAGCCTGATCACCGCCGATGCCGAGATCGGCAATGACGTGCACATGCTGTTTCAGCAGTTGTCCGGGCTTGCGCCGCGCATGAAGCTGGAGCAGTTGCTGCAGTCGCCGTTTACGCTGCATGCCGGTGTGCTGAAGCGGATCGATCGCGAAACGCGGCTGGCCCGCAAGGGTCGCCCGGGCCGCATCATCGCCAAGATGAATGCCCTCAACGAACCGCAGGTGGTGCGTGCGTTGTACACGGCATCGCAGGCCGGCGTGCAGATCGATCTGATCGTGCGCGGGGCCTGCACGCTGCGCCCCGGCGTGCCGGGCGTGTCGGACAACATCCGCGTGCGCTCGATCGTGGGGCGCTTTCTGGAACACAGCCGCGTGTACTGGTTCGGCAACGACGGCGCCGCCGAGTTGTATTGCGCCAGCGCCGACTGGCTGGAACGCAACCTGCTGCGGCGGGTGGAGACCTGCTTCCCGATCCTGGAACCGGACCTTGCCAAGCGCGTCTACCGCGAAGTGCTGCAGAACTATCTGGACGACAACGTCAGCGCCTGGGAACTGGACGCAGAGGGCGTGTACCACAAGCGCACGCCTGCCCCGGGCGAGCCACCGCATTCGGCGCAGATGACCTTGCTCGATCGGATCTGAGTAACGCTGCAGCAGGCACTGTGGGAAGCCGTTCGCAAAGGCGGGCGTCATGCTCGCACCTGCAGCCTGCAGGTGGCACCCAGCGATTCCGAGCACCGACCGCACCCTGACGCTGAGAGGCCCACGCAGGGCCTCTCACGGGGCCAACGGACCATCGGCTACCATGCGGCCATGCCAATGCCCTCCCCCACGATTCCGCCCCTGCGCGATGGCGATTTTCTTGCCGCCATCGACCTAGGCTCCAACAGTTTCCACATGGTCATTGCGCGCTGCCTGATGGGTCAGCTGCGCGTCGTCGATCGCCTGCGCGAAACCGTGCGCATGGCCGATGGCCTGGATGGCAAAGGTGGGCTCTCCAATGAAGCACGGCAGCGCGCGCTCGAATGCCTGGCGCGGTTCGGCCAGCGCATTCGTGACGTGCCTTCGCTGCGCGTGCGCGCGTTGGCAACCAACACGGTGCGTCAGCTGCGTTCGCCGCAAGCGTTTCTGATGCCGGCCGAAACCGCGCTGGGTCATGCGATCGAGGTGGTCAGCGGGCGTGAGGAAGCGCGCCTGATCTATCTCGGCGTGGCGCATGCGCAGCCGCCCAAGCCCGACCAACGCCGGTTGGTGATCGACATCGGTGGCGGCTCGACCGAGTTCATCATCGGTCGCGGGTTTCAGACGCTGGAACGCGAAAGTCTGCAGGCCGGCTGCATTGCCAGCACGCGGCGGTTTTTTCCCGGCGGTAAATTGTCGAAGAAAAAATGGAAGGATGCGCTGACCGAGATCGGCGCCGAGTTTCAGCAGTTCGCCGGCCAGTACAAGGCGCTGGGCTGGCACGAGGCGATCGGCTCGTCCGGCACGCACAAGGCCATCGGCGAGATGTGCGCGGCAATGAAGCTGACCAAGGGCGCGATCACGGCGCAGGCGCTGCCGGCGCTGCGCGATGAGTTGCTCAAGGCCAAACGCATCGAAGACATCCAGCTGGCCGGCCTGGCGGCCGAACGGCGGCCAATCATCGCCGGTGGCATCTTGGTGCTGGAAGCTGCGTTCCAGGCGCTGGGTCTGGAGAAACTGATGGTCAGCAAGGCGGCGATGCGCGAAGGCATCCTGTACGACATGCTTGGCCGCGGCGGCGAAAACGATCCGCGCGACAGCTCGGTGGCCTCGCTGGTGCAGCGCTACGGGATCGACGAAGTACAGGCAGCACGCGTGGAAGCCACCGCCTGCCGCTTGTTCGACCAAGTCTGCGAATCCTGGCAACTGGATGGCGACGATGCGCAAGTGCTGCGCCGCGCCGCACGCCTGCACGAGCTGGGGCTGATCATTGCGCACAGCCAGTACCACGTGCACGGCAGCTATATCCTCGAGCACTCGGATATCGCGGGGTTTTCACGGCAGGAACAGCAGGTACTGGCCGCGCTGGTGCGCACGCATCGGCGCAATGTGCCCAAGACCGCCTTCGACGCCCTGCCCGACCGCGTGCTGCTGCCGACCCGGCGCAAGGCCGCGCTGCTGCGGCTGGCGGTGTTGCTGCACCGCGCGCATGATCCGGACCCGATTCCGACCCTGGAACTCACCGCCGACGACACCCAGCTGTCGTTGATCCTGTCGCAAAGCTGGATCGACTCGCGCCCGCTGCTGCGCGCCGACCTGATCGGCGAAGTCGACAGCATGGCCGGCCTGGGAATTGCGTTCAAACCGTTTGTGACCTGAGGCCGGGGGCCTCAGGCGGGATTGGAGAATCGGGATTCGCTCGAATCCAAAACTCCACCGTCCTCGCGATTCGTGCTGAAGAAATAATCTTGCTTTTGCGAATCCCTAATCTCCAATCCCGTCGCACGTGTCACTGCCACGTCTTACTAGCGCAACATCAATGCCATCGCCCTCCCGGAAGCTAGCCAAAACGGGAGAACGGGCATGCGCTACGCGATCGTTACCGAAACCTATCCCCCCGAGGTCAACGGTGTTGCGTTGACCGTGCACGGCCTGGAAACCGGCCTGCGCGCGCGCGGACACCAAGTGGATGTCGTGCGTCCACGCCAGAGCGCCGACACCACAGCGACCGATGCGCTACTGGTACGCGGTGCATCGCTGCCGCGCTACCCGGGATTGAAATTCGGCCTGCCGGCCACGCACCGTCTCGTACGTCATTGGCGCAGCACGCAACCGGATGCGATCTATGTGGCCACGGAAGGCCCCCTGGGCTGGTCGGCAATGCGCGCAGCACGCCGGCTCGGCATTCCGGTCGCCACCGGCTTCCACACCCGCTTCGACCAATACCTGCCCGATTACGGCGCCGCGTGGCTGCAGGGCACCGCGCTGCGCTGGATGCGGCGCTTCCACAACCAGGCCGAAGCCACGTTGGTGCCCACGCGCGAATTGCAACAGTTTCTGCGCGAAGACGGCTTCGAGCGCGTGCGATTGCTGGCGCGCGCAGTGGACAGCCAGCAATTCGATCCAGGTCGTCGCGATCTTGCATTGCGCGCGGACTGGGGCATCGAGGGCGAAGGCGTTGCCGCCATCTACGTCGGGCGCATCGCCAACGAAAAGAATCTGCCGCTGGCCGTGCGTGCCTTTCGCAATTTGCAGCAGATTCGCCCGAAAGCGCGCTTCGTGTGGGTGGGCGATGGCCCGGCACGCGAGAAGATTGCCCACGACAATCCGGACTTCATTTTCTGCGGCATCCAGCGTGGCGATGCATTGGCGCGTCACTTCGCCAGCGGTGATCTGTTCCTGTTCCCCAGCCGCAGCGAAACCTTCGGCAATGTGACCCTGGAAGCGATGGCCAGCGGCGTGGCGACAGTCGCTTTCGATTACGGCGCCGCACGCGAGTATCTGCGCAACGGCCATACCGGCGCGGCGGTAGATACCGACGAGGCCTTCATCCAGGCCGCCGTCGCACTCACCGAAGACGATGCACTGCGCCAGCGCATGGGCACGGCAGCGGCACAGGCGATGAAAAAACTGCATCCGGACAATGTGGTGTCCGATTTCGAAGCCTTGTTGCTGGGAATCAGCGCTGCACGGGGGCGTTATGTCGTCAACGCGGCTTGAGGTCTTGCGCGGTCACGAAGCGCGCTGGTGCCGACGCGCCAATCTGTGGTGCCGACGCAACCCGGTACGGCGCGTCTTCGCCTCCATCAGCCGTCTAGGCGACGGCGTGTTCTGGTACGCCTTGATGGGGTTGCTGGTGGTGCTCGACGGCATGCATGGCGTGCGTGCATCGGCGCACATGGCCGCCACCGGCGTGCTTGCATTGACGCTATACAAGGCGCTCAAACGCTGGACCCGGCGTCCGCGCCCGTATGCGGCGGACGTGCGCATTCGCGCCTGGGTGGCACCGCTGGACGAGTTCAGCTTCCCCTCCGGCCACACGTTGCATGCGGTGTCCTTCAGCATCGTGGCACTGGCCTATTATCCCTGGCTCGCCCCTTTGCTGGTGCCGTTTTCGGCCGGCGTGGCGCTTTCGCGCGTGGTACTGGGGCTGCACTATCCCAGCGACGTACTCGCCGCCACGGTGATCGGTGTGCTGCTGGCGAGCCTGTCGCTGTGGGGGCTGCCGGTGGTGTTGGGCTAAGCGCCAGCCATGGCGAGGCGCGGCTGACTGACAGGCAGGCGGAAAGAGAGACCGACGAGCAACCCGGACGGAACCAAGCAGGCAGCAGCGCTTCTTCGCCTCACCCTTCTCCCTGCGGGACATTGTCCTACTTGATGGGGGAGAAGGCGCCCTGCAGGGACGGATGCGGGTAGGTGCGAGGCCTCATGCACTTGCCGTCGATTGGTCTGGCACGATCAATTGTTCTTGCACGGAGGTTGATAATGAAACCGTATGGCGCAGCGGTGCGACTTCAGCGTGTGGCTTCGCCCCGTACCTTCACTCCTACCCTCTCCCGCAGGGAGAGGGGCGAGCTGCGAGCTGCCTTTCGCTCTTGACGATAGCCGCTGCGCATGACGCTCTGGTGCCGAGTCATGCTCACGAGCGCCACGCCTGCGTGACCACTGATCAGAGGCATCAGACGTCGGGCATTGGGCAACTGACACGGATCGCCAGTCGCTTCGAAGCCAATGACTGACGCGTGCCACCAATAGCAGATCGACAAGCCCAACTTCTGATACCAAATCACTTATCAACCGTGATCCGCCAATCTCGACTCTCCACTCCCGAATCACAAATCTCGCATCCTTGCCCCTGACCGCCCCGCGCTGCCGCCGTACAATGGCGCAATGACCACCCTGTTCATTTCCGACCTGCATCTGGATCCGGCCCGGCCGGCGATTACCGAGTTGTTTCTGGATTTCCTGCGCACGCAGGTGCGGGGCAGCGACGCGCTCTACATCCTGGGCGACCTGTTCGAAGCCTGGATCGGCGACGACACCCCGTCCACGGCCGCCGATGCGGTGGCGGTGGCGCTGCATGCGGTCGCCGATGCCGGCGTGCCGGTGTTCTTCATGGCCGGCAACCGCGACTTCCTGGTGGGCGAAACCTACGCACAGCGCGCGGGCTTCCGCATCCTGCCCGACCCCACCGTGATCGATCTATACGGGCACACCACGCTGCTGATGCACGGCGACCTGCTGTGCACCGACGACACTGCCTACCAGGCGTTTCGCGCACAGACGCGCGATCCGGTATTTCAGGCGCAGTTCCTGGCCCAGCCGCTGGCCGCACGCGTGGCGTTCGCGCAGCAGGCGCGCGCGGCCAGCCAGGCGCGCCATGCAGAACTCAAGCAGGGCGACCAGTCGAACGTTGAAACCGTCACCGACGTCTCGCCGGCCGAAGTGGAAGCCACCTTCGTGCGTTACGGGCTGGATCGGCTAATCCACGGCCACACGCATCGCCCTGCCATCCACACCGTACAGGCCGGCGGCAACACCTGCACGCGCATCGTGCTGGGCGACTGGTACGAACAAGGCTCGGTCTTGCGTTTGGATGCCGATGGTGTGTCGCTGGAGCAGTTCGCGCTGTAAGGCAGCGCATCCACACGCTGTGCCTGCAACGCAAGACACCGTGACGCTGAATGACATGCGCGCGCCGGGTCATCTCAAGCGCGCCTTACGCGACCGCCTCGCCGCTACGCAACGGCTGTCGTGGCGCTTGCTGACATCTGCGCGCAGTCAGTCTGCACTGGATCAATGACCACAAAGCATCACTGCATGCTTCGCGCACGCTGCGCGTAGTCGAAGAAATCCGCATTTACTACGTCGTACCACAGCAACGTGCCATCGGCCTGCACGCGGAAACGGTCGCGTACCGGGCTGGTCTGCGGATCACCGGGGCAACCGTCGCCGTGGCGTTCGCGCACTGCAAAATCGAAAGCGTCAGGCGAAGGCGCATCGCCTTCCTCGGCCATGATCCCGATGCAGTTATCCGGGTACACATGGTCGCTCTGCAAACGGGCTTCAAGCACATGCAGCGCGCGGGTTTGCGCGTCCTCACTGGCGGGCGCTGCAGGCGCGGTAACGGCAGGCTTGGGCTGCGTGGCAACGGGCTCGGCCGGTTGCTGCTTGCATCCGGCAACCGCCAGTGCGGCCAGGCAGACAAGCGCATAACGCAGGGGCGTGGACATGAAGGCTCCGCTCGACAAGACAGGGCCGGCAGTGACCGGCGGTGCGCCTAGTCTGCGCGATCCACGCGCGTGGGTGTAGCGTAAAAACGCCCGGCACGTGCGGTGCCGGGCCAGGTTTGGATCACTCCACGAGACTGAACGGAAGCCGGCAATCGTGGCCTTGGTGTTGACCAGCGCGCGTTGGTTGTCGGCGGTGCTGGCATTGCCCATGGGCACGCCGTTGTAGCTGATGTTGGGGTTAGACCAACAGTGCAGCCGGAGCAGTCGGTGGCGGCGGCACTGCGGCTTGGCGCAGGCCCGGTTTGATAGAGCGGTTTGCCGGCAGCGACGGCCGAACCGGCCAGGCACATGACGATCAGACCCACCGCGGTGCACATCGACTTCGACTTCATCGTCTTTCTCTCCTAAGACATGAAAGTTACGGATGTGAAACTCCTGCCCCCTGCCCACGGGACGCCATCAGGGCGCGTTGCACCGGACCGAATGCAGGTTGTTGCAATAGAAAATTACGGTTCTGCGATGTTTGCCGACGCCTGGATGCGATTCCAGCAGCGATCACGCAGGATCCATCGCACAGTCCTGCGGAAAAAAACGCGGTCTATCTGGGCCATGTCGAACAAGCGCTAGCCGCATTGATGCGTAACACAGCGACATCGCGTCGTTATGGAGATCGCTCTGCATGGACCTGTTCGCCTTCGCCACGCGATGGGCTGCGCGAATCTTCCCTATGGTGCAAGACACCGCGGCGCCTGTCGTATCGGCGCCGGCGGCTCGCGCCGGGTCGTCCTGGAAGGATCGAACTCATCCGCCGAGCATCGCCAGGCGCGCTCAGGTGACACGGCGCCAGCGCACGAACGCGCAAGAAAAATTCAGGACATAAGCTACGACTGCTTAGAGCGGCGAATAAAACGACTGCGCTCACCGCCAAGCCGGCGCGGCCGGTGCTCGGAATCGGCATGTACCAACTCGTACACTGCGGTTCTGAGCGCGCCGTCCGCGCCCACCTGACAGCTGCTCGCTTCGTTTTGTGAGCCGCTCTTATTCGCTACGCAGACACCGCCGCCACGCTCAGCCAGCCTGCTCCACCAAATCGGCCAGCTCGTCTTCGTCGAAACCGGCAAGCAGGCGCGCCTGCAGATTGAACGGCCCATGCAGATAGCCGCCAGCGTATTGGCGCAGCAACGCCTTGAAACGTGCGCGTGGCTCGACGCCGGCCTGCTCGCAATACCACCGGTACCAGCGCGAACCCGCGGCGACGTGCGCCACTTCTTCGCGCAGGATGGTTTCGAGCACCTCGGCAGTGGCTGCGTCGCCGAGCAAGCGTAGTTTGACGATCATCGCCGGCGTCACATCCAGGCCGCGCGCTTCGAGCACGCGCGGCACCAGGGCCATGCGGGCCAGGCCGTCGTGCGCGGTTGTCTCGCACATTTCCCACAGCCCGTTATGTGCGGCGAAGTCGCCGTAGTCGCGGTCGTGCGCCTGCAAGCGCGCGCGTAACAGCATGAAATGCCGCGATTCGTCATCGGCCACCGCCACCCAATCGGCGTAGAACGCTTGCGGCAGACCGCGGAAGCGATACACCGCATCCCAGGCCAGATCGATGGCATTGAGTTCGATATGCGCAATGGCATGGATAAATGCGGCGCGCCCTTCTGGCGTACCCAATCCGCGGCGTGGCAACTCGCGCGGATGCACCAGCGGCGGCGTCGGCGGACGGCCCGGCATGCGAATCGGATCCGGCGCAGGCGCTGTCGGATTGATCGCAAGACGGCCTGCGCGAAAGGCTGCTGCGTAGTGTTGGGTCAACGCGACTTTCTGCAGCGGGTCGGCCTGGTCAAGACACAGGCGAGCAGCATCGAACACATCGGTGCTTTCGAATAGACCGATGCTCATGATGTCGGCCACAGCAGATGATGGCCCGCTGCAGAAACGCAGCGCACCGGCATGCGCTTACACGCGTTTTGCCTTGCACAGCCAGCCGGCAGCGCCAGCCCGGCGGGCGCGACCAATCGGCCGCGTCGCCGCGGTAATTCAGGCGCGACGACGCTTCTTGGCATCGTCCGAGCGCAGCTGCTGGATGCGTTCGAAATATCCCGGCTCGATGCCGGTGATGTACTCGCCGTTGAAGCACGAAGAGTCGAACTGCTTGATGTCCGGATTCCCTTCGCGCACCGCCACTTCCAGGTCTTCCAGATCCTGGTAGATCAGCCAGTCGCAGCCCAGAAACTCCTGGATTTCCAGCTCGCTGCGGCCATGCGCGATGAGCTCTTCGGCCGCCGGCATGTCGATGCCGTAGATGTTGGGGTAACGCACCGGCGGCGCAGCCGAGGCCAGGTACACCTTGCGCGCGCCGGCGTCGCGCGCCATCTGCACGATCTGCCGGCTGGTGGTGCCGCGCACGATCGAATCGTCGACCAGCAACACCACACGGTTGCGGAATTCCAGGTGGATCGGGTTGAGCTTGCGGCGTACCGATTTCTGCCGTTCGCCCTGCCCCGGCATGATGAAGGTGCGGCCCACGTAACGGTTCTTGACGAAGCCCTCGCGGTACTTCACGCCGAGCACGTTGGACATCTCCAGCGCCACATCGCGCGAGGTGTCCGGGATCGGAATGATGGTGTCGATATCATGATTCGGGCGCAGGCGCAGGATCTTTTCGCCCAGCTTCAGGCCCATGCGCATGCGCGCCTTGTGCACCGAGATGTTGTCGATCATCGAATCGGGACGGGCGAAATACACGTACTCGAAAATGCACGGCGCGTTGTTGGTCGGCGAAGCGCAGATTTCCGAAAACAGCTCGCCGCGCGCCGTAATCACCAACGCTTCGCCCGGGCGCACGTCGCGCACGCGCTGATACCCCAGGATGTCGAGCGCTGCCGATTCGGAAGACACGATGTATTCGGCGCCTTCGGCATGCTCGCGCTTGCCCAGCACCAGCGGGCGGATGCCGTGCGGGTCGCGGAACGCGACCAGGCCCAGGCCCAACACCACGCTGACCACCGCGTAGCCGCCCTTGCAGCGGCGGTGCACGCCGGCCACCGCGCGGATGGCCGCTTCGGGGGTAAGCATGCGCTGCGCGTCCAGCTCGTAGGCGAACACGTTCAACAGCACTTCGCTGTCCGAATCGGTATTGATGTTGCGGCGGTCGGCTTCGAACACTTGCTGGCGCAAGGCCTCGGTGTTGATCAGGTTGCCGTTGTGCGCCAGCGCGATGCCATAAGGCGAGTTGACATAGAACGGCTGCGCCTCGTCCATGCCTTCCGAACCTGCGGTCGGGTAACGGCAATGCGCGATACCGACGCGGCCTTCCAGCACCGCCATTTTCTTTTCGTCGAAGACGTCGCGGACCAGGCCATTGGCCTTCTGCACCCGCAGGCGCGTGCCATCTGCGGTGGCGATGCCTGCGGCGTCCTGCCCACGATGCTGCAGGACGGTCAGGCCGTCATACAGCTGCCCGGCGACGTTCTGGTTGCCGACAATACCGACGATGCCACACATGGTGCGCGTTCTCCGCTTCGGCTTGCGCCGTTACTGTGAAGGTGGCCGTGCCTGGCCTGGGGACTCGACCCGAGCCGGGTCGCTTTCTCCGCCGCGAACCTGCGCCGGATCGATGTTGGCCGGCATCGCCTGGGTCGAATCGCGTCCGTCGCGAGCCGTCTTGGCGGGTTTGCCGAGCGCACGCGTGATGGTGTCGCTCAGCCCGGAACCGCCAAGTGCCTTGCCCAGGTCCGTATTATCGCCTGCCGAATGCAACTTCCCCAACTCCGTTGGCAAGTCGCCGAGCTCCATTGATGGCATTTCCATCGACGGCATCCGCCAGGCCGGCAATTGCGCCCGCATCCAGCCTGCGCCCGGCTGCAGCATGGGCAGCAGCACCGACTGGCGCCATGCCGCCTCGCGCGGCAGTGGGGTGAAGCCCATCAGCAGCACCAGCACGCTGGCCAGAAACGCCCCGCGCACCACGCCCAGGACGAAGCCGAGCATGCGGTCGGTGCCGCCGAGCTTGATCGCCTCCACGCCCGCGCGGATCACCATGCCGATCACCGCAACGCTGATCAACACGCCGACGAACACCATCGCGTAACCGCCGAACGATTCGGTGGCAGAGGGATGCTTGCCATCGGCCAGCCAGTGCGCGGCCGCGCCGCCGAACATGAACGTGGCCCAGCCGGCCAGCAACCAGGACAAGGTGCCGACCACGATGGCCACAAAACCGCGCAGCAAGCCCAACAACGCCGACACCAGAATGATCACGCCCAGCACCATGTCGATCATCGGCAAGCTCTCAGCGCGGCGCGTACGCCGCTAGTGCAATCTGGCTCGGTAGTCATTGCCCTCCCCTCCATGGGTGCGAGGCGTTCGCAATTCCAGTGCCTGCGGGCTGCGCAGTGCAGGCAGTTAGCCGACACATGACGGCGCGCCAGCAACGCAGTGGACGGGCGGCTGCCACGTCCGCAGTGGCCGCGTGTGCTTGCAGCTGGTACAGACATTACGGATGTGGCCGCACCATGCCGGAAATCCCGACCTTGGCTGCCACCTGGGCACGCAACTGTTCGGCATCGCCGCGATTGGCGACCGGGCCGACACGCACGCGGTTGAGCGCGCCCTTGTCGGTCCGCACCTGTTCGACGAAGGCGCTGAAGCCGGCAGCGCGCACACGGTCGCGCAAGGCGTCGGCGTCTTCGGCGCGCGCGAACGCACCCAGCTGTACTGCAAAACCGACCGCACTGGCCGCAGGCGCTGCCGGTGCGGTGGCCACCGGCTTGGCAGGCTCAGGCTTGGCAGCCACTTCCGGCTTGGCGGCTGCAGGCGGAGCGGTTGAAGGCTTGGTGACTTCAGGCTTGGCCGGCACGGGCTTGGGCGCTTCAGCCGGCTTGGGCGCGGCGGCGATCGGCTTGGCAGGCTCCGGCGGCAGGCTTTCGGTCTTGGTCGGTGCCGTGGTGCTCGCGGCGGCTACGCTGCTGCTTGGCTTGGTGGCCGGTGCGTGCACGGGCGGGGTGGCCACAGGCGCCGGAGCGGCGGCGTTGGCATCCAACGTCACCACCTGGGCGTTCACGTCGCTGCGCACTTTCACTGCCTGCAGGCGCGCCGATTCGGCCTGGGCCTGGTCGGCGTACGGCCCAACGCGCACGCGCCAGGCCGGGCGGCCGTTGATCTGGGTTTTTTCGCTGAAGCCGGGCAACTGCGCCTGCTTGAGTCGCGCAATCACCGCATCGGCATCGGCACTGGTGGCGTAGGCGCCGAAATTGACCGCGTAATTGCCGGCGGCCACTTCCGGTGCGGAAGGCGTGCTGGACGGGGCGGCCAGATCGGCGGCATCGGGGTTGTTCTGCACCGACGCCGGCGCACCGGCCATGCCCAGCGCGCCACCGGCCGGCGCATTGCCAGGGGTGACCAGCGGCAATTCGTGGGTTTCGAACTCGCCCTTGGCAGGTGCTGCAGGTGCCTGGAGCGGCACATCGGCCACACCGCTCGACGGCGCGGGGCCCTTGACCAGCATCGGCAGGAAGATCACGGCAAGCGCCACCAGAACGATGGCGCCAATCAGTCGCTGTTTCAGAGCAGTATCCACGGAAGAGACGAGAGGCGGCGTGGCGGGGTGCCGCGGCGATTATAAGGCCGGCGCCACCTCGACGACCTCAACAGGCTGAATGAAGTGCGCTAAGCGCGTCGGCCACGGTGTGAAACGAGCCGAACACCAGCACGCGGTCGCCGGGGCTGGCTGTGGCCAGGACCGCCTCCACTGCGCTGGCAACGTCGCGGTGACACAGCGCCTGCGCGGCGGCAGTCCCTTGCAGGCGTGCGTGCAGCGCCTGCGCCGATTGTCCACGCGCGCCCTCCAGCCCCGCCAATGCCCAGTGGTCGATTTGCGCAGCGACTGCCTCCACCACGCCCACGACATCCTTGTCGGCAAGAGCAGCGTAGATCGCGTAGGTGCTGCCGGCGTGCGCCTGCGCACCGAGCGCGGCGGCCAGCGCGCGTGCGGCCTGTGGGTTGTGGCCGACATCCAGCAACACCTGAAGGCCATCGACCGCAAGGCGCTGCAATCGCCCGGCCACTTGCGCGTTGCCGATGCCCTGCACCCAAGCTGCAGCGGGCACCTCCACCGGCAACGCCTGCAATGCGGCGATCGCAGCGGCTGCGTTGGCCAGCTGTACCGGCGCGTGCAATGCCGGCATCGGCAATTCCAATGTCACTGCCACATCGCGCCAGCGCCATTGCGGCGCGTCGGATTGCGGGTTTTCGGGGTGCTGCACCTCAATCGGCTCGAAGAAATAATCGCTGCCGGCACGGATCGCATTGGCACCCAGCTGGTAGGCGCGCCGCAACACGCTGGATGGCGGGTCGATCTCGCCCAGCACCACCGGCTTCCAGGCGCGCATGATGCCGGCCTTCTCGGTGCCGATGGCCTCGCGGTCTTCGCCCAGCCAATCGGTATGGTCGATGTCGACGGTGGTGATCACCGCCACATCCGCATCGACGATGTTGACCGCATCCAGGCGCCCGCCCAGGCCGATTTCCAGCACCGTCAGATCCAGCGCGGCGCTCTGGAACAGCCACAAGGCCGCCAACGTGCCGAATTCGAAATAGGTCAGCGCGGTGTCGCCGCGCGCTGCCTCTACCGCAGCAAACGCATCGACCAGCTGCGCGTCGCTGGCCTCCTCGCCGTCGATACGCACGCGCTCGTTGTAGCGCAGCAGATGCGGCGAGGTGTAGGCACCGATCTTCCAGCCGGCAGCACGCCCGATCGCCTCGATAAAGGCCACGGTCGAGCCCTTGCCATTGGTCCCGCCCACGACGATGGCATGCTTGGCTGGCGCTGCGATCTGCAGGCGCGCAGCCACCTCGCGCACGCGCTCCAATCCCATCGCGATACTGCTGGGGTGTTGCTGCTCGATGTAGGCGAGCCACTCGGAGAGTGTGGTGGGGGTGGTCATGGGGTTACCTGATGCCGTGCGAGCGAGATTATCGCGCGCGTGACGCCAGCGTGGCCTACCAACGGTCGCAACACTGGATGCATTGCCTGGGCAGATGGCGCTGGCGAGGCAACGCACCTTAGAGCGGCTAACAAAGCTACTGCACAGCCGTCAGGCGGGCGCGGTCGGTGCTCGGAATCGGGATGGACCACGCGTCCACTGCGGTTCTGAGCGCGCCGCCCACACCCAACTGACGACTGCTCGCTACGTCCTGCCAGCCGCTCTTGGTTTGCTGACGGGCACTGGTGCGCATGAGGCAAAGATGAAATCGCAAGCCATGGCTTGAGCGACCACCTCACGCCATCCGTCAGGACGGCAGGTCACGACCCAATCACTGATGGGTGGCATTGAGATGAAGATTGCGCACTGTGGAGCCAGCAGCGGAGCGTTTTCCCTCGATCACTGCCTGTCCATGTCCGCCACCCAAATCAGGAGCTTCACCAACCAACATGCAAAGCCGTTGCGGGGCCCCACGCGGCAGGGGTCCACGGTTACCGCATGCGGGCATGGCAAACTCCCGGACGCCGAGCGGACCACGACATCTTCTGAGGACACATCGCCAAAGACTTCTGTCCATACCCAGGGACCGAGTCTGACGATCAATGCCCATCCCAGCATCGCAACGACGCTGCCCAGCAACGACCATCGGAACACGACGCTGCCGACACCATGTCCTTCGATCTGACGTTGAAGCCGGCCAGTTGCATTGGCCCAGAGCAACAAGGAAAAAACATCGCAACTGCAACACATGCGACCACAAAGGTCAGATCGACCAATGCATTCGTCGGCGGAAGAACCCTGGAGTAGTGGACCAACAGAAAAAAACGAGAATGCCAGAAAGAGGCAGACGCGCTGCAGACGTCCTGTGTCTCGCAACATGCCTATGATGACTCGTCTCCGTCCTGGTAGACCTGCGCTGAGGTTGCCAGAGGCTACAACGCCCGATGCTTGGCCTCACCAAAGAACGGTGTGTGGTGGGCGCAGTCGTTGAGGCGGACCACTTCGAGGTGCTCGACGTCATCGCCTTCGAGCAGATTGAGCGTGGTCGGGGCCTGGCGGAAGCTCCACAGCTTGCACAGCGGCAGCCCCAGGATATT
This sequence comes from Xanthomonas sp. JL1, assembly GCF_038405005.1. NCBI lineage: Bacteria > Pseudomonadati > Pseudomonadota > Gammaproteobacteria > Lysobacterales > Lysobacteraceae > Xanthomonas > Xanthomonas sp. JL1. Next base: position 21,079 of record NZ_JBBYGR010000040.1, read on the forward strand.
GCACAGGATCACGCGATTGACCGCATCGTGTGCGACCACCAGCAAGGTGTCGTCGGCGCCCAGTCCATCGGCGGCGCGCACCAGGCCGCGCCAGCTGCGGTCCAGCACCTGACGCAACGATTCGCCGCCCGGCATCAGCACGGTGTCGGGCTCTTCGCGCCAGGCGCGCAAACGTGCTGGATCCTTGTCGTTGATCTCGCTGGCCAGCAGGCCCTCCCACTCGCCGTGCGCAATTTCCTGCAGATCGGCATCGGTCTGCAACAGCGCCTCGCGCGACGCGCCCAGCGCAGCCTTGGCAGTGGCCTGCGCACGCGACAGCGGCGACGCCACTGCGCGATCGATCTGCAGCGCGTGTAGCCGTTCGCCCAACGCGCGCGCCTGACCTTCGCCAACCGGCGACAGCGGAATATCGATCTGGCCCTGGTAACGGCCTTCGGCGTTCCACGGCGTCTCGCCGTGACGAGCAAGCAGGATGCGCATGCGCTGGGAGTTCCTTGGGGGGAGGGACCGGCTCGCCGCAGCGAAACCGGACCGCATCATACCCCTGACGCCGCCCCGCCGGCCGCCCGCGTCAGCGCACGCCGAGTTCCTTCAACAGCTGTGGCGCCGGGGCGACTTCGGTCATGATCCAGCGCAGATAACGACTATCTACGGCGATCATGCGGGTCATTGCCGGGTCGAAGACCCAGTTGCTGCTCACCGACTCCCAATTTCCGTCGAACGCCAGGCCGACCAGCTTGCCCTGCGCGTCCATGACTGGCGAACCGGAGTTGCCGCCGGTGATGTCCAGGTCCGACAGGAAGTTGACCGGCACCGTGCCCAGGCGCTTATCTTCCAGGCCGGCATAGCGCTTGGCCTTGACCGCATCCAGCAGGGCCTTGGGCGAATCGAACGGATCGGCGCCGGTGTCCTTGGCGGCCACTCCCTCCAGGGTGGTGAACGGCGTGTAGGCCACACCATCCTTGGGGGTGTAGCCCTTGACGTTACCGAAGGTGATGCGCAGCGAGGAATTGGCGTCCGGATAGACGAACTCACCCTGGCTCTTCTTGTAGTCCGCCAGCGCCTGCAGATAGCGCGGACGCGCCAGCAGTTCTTCGCCTTCACGGCGCTTTTCGTCGCGCTCGATCTGCAGTAGCGACGGCATCAGCGCCACCGCATAGCGCAGCGCCGGATCGTCGCTGGCCTCGAACGCGGCGCGGTCGGCATGCAGCCACTTCAAGCGTTCTTCCGTGCTGCCAAGCTTGGTGCCGGTCAGTCGCGCCGCAGCGGCCTGCGCGTCGGCGCCGGCCAGCCATTGGTCCAGCGCCGGCAAGCGCTGCGCGGCGGGCAGCTTCAGGTACTGATCGAACCAGTAGCGCTGCAACTGCCCATCCATCGAGGCAACGTAACGACGCTCCATCTGCTTCTGCGCGCCCTCGATCTCCGGCAAGTCGCGCGCTTGGTAGCCTGGTTCGCGCTCGGCGTCAGGCTTGGCGCGTTCGATTGCCAGGCGGTACAGCGACAGCGCGCTGCCGAGCACACCGGTACGGCGCATCTGGCGCAGGATCAAGTCGCGGTCGCGGGTGGCCTTGGCCTGCTCGTCCAGTGCCAGCAGTTGCGTATGTGCCTGCAGCGCGGCGCGGCCGTCGCGGCCCTGGCGCTTGAGCCAGGCCAGCACCGCGCGTTCTTCGGCCTGCTTCTGCCTGGCCGCGTCGATGCGCTTGAAACCCTGCAGCTGGCCTTCGTAGTTCTTGGCGGCGTTGTTCCAGCTGGCCATGGCTGCGGCGTACTTCACCTGGATGTCCGGGTCCTGCTTGCCGGCCTGCTCGACCAGCGCAATCAGCTCGCGGTACTGCCGTCCGGCGGTGGGATACGCCCAGTTGGCGGTGTTGTCGAATTCGGCGGCCAGCGCGTAGCGATTGGTGCGGCCGGGATAGCCGGCCACCATCACGAAGTCGCCAGCGCCCAGCGGCTGGTCGGCAAATTTCAGGAAGTGCTGGGGCCGGTACGGCACGTTGTCCTTGGCATAGGCGGCGGGCTTGCCGTCCTTGCCGACATAGGCGCGGTAGAACGAGAAATCGCCCGTGTGGCGCGGCCACATCCAATTGTCGATGTCGCCGCCGAATTTGCCGATCCCCGATGGCGGCGCGTAGGCCAGGCGCACGTCGCGGATCTCCAGGGTGCGGAACAAGCGGTAGGTATTGCCGCCTGAAAAGCTATACAGCTCGCAGCGGTAACCGGTCTCGGACTCGCAGGCCGCGACCTGTGCCTTGTCGAACGTTTCCAGCGCCTGGGTACGCTTGAGCGCATCGCTGCCGGCGCCGACGATCGCCGCCTTCGCCTGCGCGGTGACGTCGGTGATGCGGTCCAGCACGTAGATGCGCGCGTTCGGTCCGGCGCTCAGTTCCGCGCCGGCACTGGTGGCGCTAAAACCGTCGCGTATCAAATTCTTCTGCGCAGTGGAGTTGAGCTGGATCGCGCCGTAGGCGCAATGGTGGTTCGTCACCACCAGCCCTTGCGGCGACACGAAACTGGCGGTGCAGCCGCCCAGCGACACCACGGCGCCCATCGGATCGCCGGTCAGGTCGGCCAGTTGTTGCGGCGACAGACGCAGGCCGGCTTGCTGCAGTGGGCCGGCAATCTCCGGCAGTTGTTGTGGAACCCACATTCCCTCGCCGGCTTGTGCAGATGACGCCACTGCCAGCGTGGCCAGCATGGAAACAGCGAACAGGTTTGGACGCATCGAAAGCCCCAGAGTCATTTTCGTTACAGTGTAACGCCAGTGTCTGCGGCGCAACCCATGACTGATGGCAGGGTCTGCGCGCACGCTCTCGACACGCAGATACGGCGGCGCGCAGCACGCGCCAGTTGATCGGCCTGCAGCGTGCGGGGCTGGGCGTGGGCCGCGCTTAGACGCGGCAGAACGCGGGATCGCTGCGACCGGGCCTGCCGGTTTCCAGATGCCCGGCCAGCCGGCGACGGAAGGCGCTACCCGGTTGCTCGACTACAAGGTCGTACCAGTGGTCGCTGGCGGCGAGCGCGAAGCGAATGGTCTCGCGCTGACCTGCGGCCAGCCGCAACGTGCGCGCGGTTGGATCTGCGTAGTCCAGCGCACGCAGCTGCAAGGTGCATGCGCGCTGCCCCGCATTGCCGATCTCCAGCACCAAGGCGTCGCCATCCTGCCGCGCGTCCACCCACGGCACTGCCGATGGAGGGGAAGCCTGCGACACCTCGCCCGCGAATTCGCGCAAAAAGCCATTCGGCCCATGCAAACGCATGGGCGTACGCACCGTTCTGCGTGGCATCGACCGGCGCATCATCCAGCTGCGTGCCGGGTAGCACCGTGTAGTACCACGGGCCGCCGTTGGCAGCGCTGCTGTAAACGTTGAACGCCGCTGCAGCTGCGCCGCTGTTGACGAACTGCAATTGCAGGCCGGTGGCAGCGTGCACGCGTGCGTGCACTTGCAATGCGTATGGCAATGCGCGCGCGGGACGTTGTCCTGACTCCTGTTTCGGCATCGTTGCGGCGGTGGGCGGAACCGGCAGCGGTTTATCGCGCACGGCAGCTGTGCGTGCGCGATAGTCATCGACCGACGGCAACGCACTCAATGCCGAATCGTCCGGCTTGCGAAAGTCGAACACACTGGTGAGATCGCCACTGACCGCACGCCGCCATGGGCTGATGTTCGGCTCGGCCACGCCGAAGCGCCGTTCCAGCAAGCGCAACACCGAGGTGTGATTGAACACCTGCGAGTTGACCCAGCCACCGCGCGTCCAAGGTGAAATCACCAGCATCGGCACGCGAATGCCCAGGCCGATCGGCAAGCCGTCGTAGACCTCGCCACGCGTGTCGACATTGCTGCGCCCCATGCGTGCGTCCAGTGCCGGCAATGGCGCGGGCACATGATCGAAGAAGCCGTCGTTTTCGTCGTAGTTGATGATCAGCGCGGTCTTTGCCCACACCTCGGGGTTGGCGGTGAGCGCAGCGATCAAACGCGCCACCAGCGACTCGCCATACGCAGGCGGTGCTTCCGGATGTTCGCAATATGCGGTGGGCGGAATGACCCACGATACTTGCGGCAAACGATTGGCCTGCACATCGGCAGCGATTGCGGCAACCAGATGCTCGGCCTGGGTGATGACGGCATTTTCAGCAGTGGAACCGGGAACGCATGCACGGGCACGCTGGTAACGTTCGTCGTCGGTGTGCAGATCGCGATAGTGCGAAAAATACGCCAGCGAATTGCAGCCGAAGTTGTCGTATTCCTGATAGACGCGCCAGTCCACGCCGGCCGCCTGCAGATGCTGCGCGTACGTGGTCCACTCCAACGCCGCGTAACCGGGCTTGTCGCGCGCCATATCGGCGGTCCAGTTGCTGTCGTCGGCGTTGGTCACTGCTTGCGCACCGAAGTTGCCCATGCTCTGGCCGCTGGTACCGGTGAACAGATACATGCGATTAGGATTGGTCGGCCCGTGCAGCGAGCAGTAGTAGCCATCGCAAATGGTGAACGCGTCGGCAAGCGCGTGGTAGTACGGGATGTCATGACGCTGGAAATATCCCATCGTCAATTCGCCCTTGTACGGCACCCACGCATCGTATTCGGCCCAGCGTGCCGGGTCTTGCCCATGGCCGGCCTTCCAGGAGTGATCCAGGCTTTTGATCAAGGGCGCGCAGGTAGTTTGCGAATCGAACGCAAACGGCAGCAGACGTCGTCCATCGGCTGCGGGCTGACTCCATACCGGGTGACCGTCGCGCAGCTGCAGCGCGCGCGGATCGCCGAACCCACGCACGCCACGTAACACGCCAAAGTAATGATCGAACGAGCGGTTTTCCTGCATCAGGATCACCACATGCTCGAGATCGCGCAGCGTGCCGGTACGCGCGTTGGCTGGCAGCGCAAACGCATTGCACCGTGCGTCCGCTCTCAGCCGTGCCCGAACAGGACTCCCCCCCATGATTTCCACTCGTCGCTTTCATGTCACTCCGCTGGCGCTCGCCCTGGCAACGCTGCTTCCCGTCGTCGCGCAGGCCGCGTCGCCGGCCGAACCGTTTACTGTTGCTCCTGCAGCGGAAGCAGCGGCGCCCGCCGATGCCGCCACCAATGCCACGCAGCTGGATGCAATCAATGTGGTATCGCAAGGCAGCACGCGCCAGGTGCAGCGCATCAGCCGGCAGGATATCGAGCAGCTGACACCCGGCAGCAGCGCATTCAAGGCGGTGGAGAAACTACCGGGCGTGCAGTTCCAGTCGGCCGATCCGTTTGGCACGTACGAGTGGTCCACACAGGTCACCTTGCATGGCTTCGATCAAAGCCGCCTGGGTCATACGCTCGACGGCATTCCGCTCGGCAACATGAGCTACGGCGTGACCAATGGCTTGCACATCACGCGCGCCATCATTTCGGAAAACCTCGGTTCGGTGGAGATTGCGCAAGGCGCCGGCGCACTTGGCACAGCGTCCAACACCAATCTCGGCGGCACGATGCAGTTCTACTCGGCCGATCCGCAGACCACCCCGGGTGCGCGGTTGGTACAGACGATGGGCAGCGACGCAACGCGGCGTACCTTCGTGCGCGCTGACACCGGCGATCGCGATGGGCTGTCGGCATATCTGTCTTACGCCAATGCCAGCACCGACAAGTGGAAGGGCGACGGCGATCAAACATCCGAGCAGGCCAATCTCAAGACGGTATACCAATGGGGCGACGGCAACCGTCTGAGCCTGTTCGTGGATACCTCGCGGCGCAAGGAATACGACTACATGGATCTGTCGTTGACCAGCCAGCGCGCGCTTGGCTGGGACTACGATTACCTGCAGCCGGATTGGGCCACCGCCGTGCAGATGGCACGCGCGTATCAGAACACCGGCGCCACCAGCGGCGTGGCGAACGGCTACCCGCAATCGCTGGCCGGCCTGCCCAGCGACTACAGCTGGCTCGATGCCATGTATTACGCCGGCGGCGGCTTGCGTCGCGACAACCTGGCGGGCTTGTCGGGCACGTTCGTGTTTGGCGGCGCCACGCTCGATGGCAGTGGGTACTACCACGGTAATCGTGGCGAAGGCCAATGGGTGACGCCGTACGTGCGCACCTCCGCAGACATTCCATTGTCGATGCGCACCACCGACTACCGCCTGGATCGCTTCGGCGGCACCAGCGCATTGAAATGGTCATGGGGTAATCACGACCTGGAAGTGGGCGCCTGGGCAGAGAACGCGCGCACCTCGCAGGGCCGCAATTACTTCGCGCTTGGCAACGAGGGGCAGACCTCGCTGTACAACGTTTACGAAGCACAGATCCCGTTCCGCCGCGATTTCCTGCAGCGCTACACCACGCAGACGCGCATGCTGTATCTGCAGGACACCGTGCGCCTGCTCGACGATCGCCTTACGCTGAATTACGGCGCAAAAGCGCTCAGTACCACCACGCGCGCGCAATCGCTGGTGCCGACCACCGCACTGGCGCAAGGCCGCATTCCCGCCGAAGATCATTTCCTGCCGCAGGTGGGCGTGAACTACAAACTCGACGAGCGCCAGGACCTCTACGCGTCCTTTAGCAAGAACATCGCCGCCTTCGGCTTCACCCCGTTCGCCACCTCGCAGGCCGCCTTCGACCGCAGCCGCTCCACGCTGGAGCCGGAAGAATCGCAGACCGTGCAGGTGGGCTATCGCGTGCAGGATGCGCAGTTCCAGCTGTCGGCCGATGCCTACTTCACCAGGTTCTCCAATCGCCTGCTGACCACCTCGCCGTGCACCGCGGTGCAGACCTGCGCCGCGATCCTCAGCAACATCGGCGCAGTGCATAGCGCCGGTGCGGATCTGGCACTGATGTGGCACCCGACCGAAGGCTTGAGCTGGTTGAACTCGCTCTCCTGGAACCGCTCGCGTTACCAGGACAATTACCTCAACAACGGTGTGGTCGCGACATCCGGCAAGGATGTGGTCGGCATCCCGGCGTTGATGTTCTCTTCCAGCGCCAGCTACCAGATCGGCAATCTGCGTCTGGATCTGGATGGCAAGTACGTGGACAAGCGCTACATCACGTTCCTCAACGACTCGCAGGTGCCGTCGTACTGGCTGTTGAATGCCGGCGCGCGGTACGACTTCGGCCGCGTCGGCGGCGTGGCGGATGTCGCCCTGGCGCTCAACGTCAGTAACCTCACCGACAAGCGCTACTTCGCCAGCACCGGCACCAACGGCTATGTCGCCTCCGATCCGGATGGCTACAACCAGACCATGGTGGTCGGCGCCCCACGGCAGTACTTCATGAGTCTGGATGTGAAGTTCTAAGCGCGGCCGAGCAACGTCGCGAGCAGCGGGCAGATGGCCATGGACGGCGCGCTCACCACCGGAATGTACGCGTGGTACACGCCGATTCGGAGTGGCGGGCGCGCCCGCATGGCGACGGTGCAGTGGTTTTTTAGCTGCTCTGGCCCCGCTGCCTGCTCCTTGCGCCTGCCGGGCCAAAAAGACCAGGCTGCGCGCCATGCATCCAAGCCAGCGCTGCCGCGCCGTCGATGGGGCCGTAGCGCGGAGCAAGGGCATTGGAGCGATGCAGGCGCCGATGACTCACGCCTGCGATGTTTGGCGAACGCGCTACCCGCGCAGGCGGCGACAGGTGTGGGCGGCGGCTCTCATCCTGTGCTGAGGTGCCAACGTCGTCTCAACGGGCACGGGCCAGATCGGCCCTGCCCTACCGTGGATCCAGGGCGGCATCATTGCACCGCCGCATGGCATAGAGGCCGCGACGCCTATAATCGCCGGCTTACGTTCACTCAGCAGGTTCCGCCAGATGGCGCAGACGATGAAGGCGCTGGTCAAGCGCGAAACGAACAAGGGCATCTGGCTGGAACAGGTGCCAGTGCCGACGCCCGGCCCCAACGAGGTGCTGATCAAGCTGGAAAAGACCGCCATTTGCGGCACCGATCTGCACATCTACCTGTGGGACGAGTGGAGCCAGCGCACGATCAAGCCGGGCCTGACCATCGGCCATGAATTCGTCGGTCGCGTGGCCGAGCTCGGTTCGGCAGTGACCGGCTATCAGGTCGGTCAACGGGTGTCGGCCGAAGGCCACATCGTGTGCGGCCATTGCCGCAACTGCCGTGGCGGCCGCCCGCACCTGTGCCCCAACACCATGGGCATCGGCGTCAACGTCAATGGTGCCTTCGCCGAATACATGGTGATGCCGGCCAGCAACCTGTGGCCGATCCCGGACCAGATTCCGTCCGAGTTGGCGGCATTCTTCGACCCCTACGGCAATGCCGCGCATTGCGCGCTGGAATTCGACGTCATCGGCGAGGACGTACTGATCACCGGCGCCGGCCCGATCGGCATCATTGCGGCCGGCATCTGCAAGCATATCGGTGCGCGCAATGTGGTGGTCACCGATGTCAATGATTTCCGTCTCAAGCTGGCCGCCGATATGGGTGCCACGCGCGTGGTCAACGTGTCAAAGACCTCGCTCAAGGACGTCATGGCCGACCTGCACATGGAAGGCTTCGACGTGGGCCTGGAAATGAGCGGCAACCCGCGCGCGTTCAACGACATGCTCGATTGCATGTACCACGGCGGCAAGATCGCCATGCTCGGCATCATGCCGCGCGGCGCCGGTTGCGACTGGGACAAGATCATCTTCAAGGGCCTCACCGTGCAGGGCATCTACGGCCGCAAGATGTACGAGACCTGGTACAAGATGACGCAGCTGGTGCTGTCGGGTTTTCCGCTGCACAAGGTGCTGACCCATCAGCTGCCGATCGACGATTTCCAGAAGGGCTTCGACCTGATGGAAGCAGGCAAGGCCGGCAAGGTCGTGCTGAGCTGGAATTGACCGCACAAACCGCTTGAACGCAAAAGGCGCCCGAGGGCGCCTTTTGCGTGTTCGCTCAGTGCAGCCGTGTCACGGCCAGGTCACCGTGGCGGTGGCGACGGTCCGGCCTTCGGTATTAGGACGACCGAAACCGAATTCGGCAGGCTCGCTGGTGTCGTAGTAGCCGATGTTCAACGCAAGCGGGCCAAAGCTCTTGCCGACGGTGATCGCGTAATCGTTGTAGTCGTGATCCACCTGCTTCAGCGCCGATGTGTAGCGGGTGTGCCCGACATGCGCACCGATGCTGAACTTGTGCGGCAACGGCCAGTTGGCATCCAGCGCATAGTAATAGCCGTCGGTCTTGGTGCCGTACAGATCGTTGGTGTATCCGACGGTGAGGCTGTAGGTCTTCAGGAACGTCGTCTTGGTGACCAGTTCGTTGTAGTTCGTCTTGCCCGCGCCCGGATAGTTGTAGCGGGTGACCGCGACATCGAGGTCCCACTGCTTGCCCAGTTCGACACCATAGCCGACCGTGGTATCCACTTCCCAATCCGGATCGCCTTCGCCGGGATCGACGTTGGATGTCCAGGCGGCCACGTAGAAGCCGGAAGGATGCTTGTAGGTCAGCCCGGCCTGGAATGCAGGATCCCCGTTGGTCTGGGACACACCGCGGAACACGTAGTCGCTGGTGACTGCAAAGGTGCCGGTGAACGGCGACAGGGGGGCTTCCTCTTCCTGCGCCTGCGCCAACGGCGCGGCACTCAGCGACAGCAAGAGACAACAAGCAAGCGTAGACATCTTCATCGGGCATCTCCTAGAGCGATGGGTGATCGAATCGCGCGAATCGGAATTGCCTTCACTTCATAGTTGGAATGCCATAGCAGCACAACATAAAAGTATCGCTCGCTTGACACAGCGCACACCTTCGGCGCGTCAGAGGCCGATAGGAGTGCTACCGGCAACGTCATCGACGCCAGAAACCGCTTCTTGAGACGCAGTCTGCATCGCCGCATTCCCCTACACCATGTCAGGCCAGACCGCAGTCCGCCAGGTTCCGGTATCGTCGCCGCTTGCGCCCGTCTGCTGGTCGAGCCAAGCGCTTCACCCATTCGCACGGCGGGTATCCTCGCCCATGCGCGGGAGAGCATCGCTGACGATCAAACGGCAGGAAAGACCCCGTACTGCCGCGCCGCCAGCCGCAACTGTTGCCCTGGCTGAAAGCTACCGGCCGAGGCAGGCAGTTCCACTTCCACTTCGTTGCCTGCCGGCTCCAGCGTTGCGCGTAGACGCAGGCGTGCCCCGCTGCGCTGCGACCACGCCACCGTCGCCGGCCAGCCGGCCTCATCGGGCACCAGATCTTCCGGCCGCACGTACACCTCCACCGGCCCTGCAGCCAGCGCGGCATTGGCCAAGGGAAGTGCGTGCCCAGCCACCTGGATCTGGCCCTGCGCCAGCACCCCGGGGATCCGGTTCACTGCCCCAACGAACGAATACACGAAAGGCGAGGCCGGCTTGTCGTAGATCATTGCCGGTGTGTCGAGCTGCTCGATGCGGCCGCGGTTGAGGATGGCCACCCGATCGGCCAGTTCCAGCGCTTCTTCCTGATCGTGGGTGACGAATACCGTGGTCAGGCCGGTGCGTTCATGCAGCTCGCGGAGCCAGCGGCGCAGATCGCGGCGCACTTGCGCATCCAGCGCGCCGAACGGCTCGTCGAGCAACAACACGCACGGCTCGATTGCCAGCGCACGCGCCAACGCCACGCGCTGCCGCTGGCCGCCGGAGAGCTGGGTGGGATAACGCTGTTCCAGACCCTGCAGCTGCACCAGCGCCAGCAGTTCCTCCACGCGTGCACGGATGCGCGCTTCGGCCCAACGCTCGTTGCCGCGGCGTACGCGCAAGCCGAACGCGATGTTCTCGAACACGTCCATATGCTTGAACAGTGCGTAATGCTGGAACACGAAGCCGACCCGACGCGATTGCACGCTCATGCGGGTGGCATCTTCATCGCCGAACAGCACCTGCCCGCCATCTGCATGCTCCAGCCCGGCCATGATGCGCAGCAGCGTGGTCTTGCCCGAGCCGGAGGGTCCGAGCAACGCCAGCAACTCGCCCTGGCGCACATCCAGGGTGATGTCGTCCAGCGCGGTAAAGGTCTCGAACTGCTTGCGCAGATGGTGGATGCGGATGCCCATGGTCACCTCAGTGGCGGTGGTTGGCGGCCAGCGAATCGCCGTGCCGCCATTCCAGATACGTCTTCAGCGCCAAGGTCAGCAGCGCGGTCAGTGCCAGCAGCGAGGCGCAGGCGAATGCGGCGCTGTAGGCATATTCGTTGTAGAGAATTTCCACATGCAGCGGCAGCGTGTTGGTGCGTCCACGGATATGCCCGGACACCACCGACACAGCGCCGAATTCGCCCATCGCACGCGCCGCACACAGCAGCACGCCATACAACAGGCCCCAACGGATATTGGGCAGCGTCACTCGCCAGAACATCTGCCAGCCGTTCGCGCCCAGACTCAGTGCCGCCAGTTCTTCGTCGCTGCCCTGCTGCTCCATCAGCGGCATCAGTTCGCGCGCGATGAAGGGGAAGGTCACGAACGTGGTCGCCAGCACGATGCCCGGCAACGCGAACACGATCCGCGGCAGCTGGATCACACATTCGCCCAGCGCCGGCAACTGCACATGCCAGCCTTCGTCGATCAATGGCCAGGCCCAGCCGCTGCGGCCGAAGATCAGCACGAAGATCAAGCCCGCCACCACCGGCGACACCGAAAACGGCAGGTCGATCAGGCTGACCAGCAGACGTTTGCCCCAGAACTGGTGCTTGCTGATGGCCCACGCAGCGGCCACGCCGAATATCAGATTCAATGGCAGCACGATCGCCGTCACCAGCAAGGTCAGCTTGATCGCCGACAACGCGTCCGGGTCGACCACTACGCGCAGGAAGGTCTCCCAACCGCCACGCAACGCCTCGGCAAACACCAGCACCAGCGGCAGCAGCAAAAACGCCAACAAAAAGAGTACCGCGCCGAACATCATCAGCCATTGCACCCAACGCGGCTCGTTGCTGGCCGACTCGGTGATGCGACGCGCCTGCCTGGTCATGGCATGGGTCGGCAACATGGAGGGCAGCGAGGAAACAGCATCGCTCATGCGGGCCTCCGTTGATACTGCAGCAGGCGTGCCTGCAAGGTATTGACCACCAGCAAAATGACGAATGACAGTAATAACATCGCCGCGGCAATGGCAGTCGCGCCCGCATAGTCGAACTCTTCCAGCCGGATGGTGATCAGCAGCGGCGCGATCTCGGTGGAATTGGGCAAGTTGCCGGCGATGAAGATCACCGAACCGTACTCACCCACGCCACGTGCGAACGCCAGCGCGAATCCGGTCAGGACCGCTGGCCACACGCCTGGCAGCACTACCCGCCATACCGTTTGCCAGCGCGAGGCGCCCAATGTGGCAGCGGCAGCCTCTACTTCGCGATCGCTCTCGGCCAGCACCGGCTGCACCACGCGCACCACGAACGGTAAGCCGACGAACACCAGCGCCAGCACGATGCCCAGCTGCGTGTAAGCCACCTTGATACCGATTGCTTCCAGCCAGCGGCCGACCCAACCCTTGCCGCCATACAGCGCGGTCAGCGCAATGCCGGCCACCGCCGTCGGCAACGCAAACGGCAGATCGATCACCGCATCCAGGAAGCGCTTGCCCGGAAACTGGTAGCGCACGAACACCCACGCCACCCACGTGCCCATCACCGCATTGAAAGCGCCAGCCGCAAGCGCCGTACCGAAGCTCACCCGCAATGCCGACAGCACGCGCGGCTCGCTCCATATCCGCCACAGACCCTCCCAACCCAGGCCGCTGGTCTTGATAAAGATCCCCAGCAGCGGGATCAGCACGATCAGGCCAAGCCAGGTCAGGGTGATACCCAAACTCAGGCCCAGCCCCGGCATCACGCGTCGGCGCGATGACGGCGCTGAGTGGGGTGCAACCGACATCGCCATCGCCTACTTGTTGGCCTGGATCTGGTCGAACACACCACCGTCGGCGAAGTGCTCCTGTTGCGCCTTGTCCCAAGAGCCAAACGCCTGCTGGATGGTCACCAGCTGGATATCCGGGAAACGCGCCATGTCGGCGGGGTCGGCAAATTCCGGATGCCGCGGGCGATAGAAATGCTTGGCTGCCAGCTTCTGGCCTTCCGGCGCGTACAGATAGCGCAGGTAGGCTTCGGCCACCTCGCGGGTGCCATGCTTGTCGACGTTCTTGTCGACCAGCGCCACCGATGGCTCGGCCAGGATCGACAACTTCGGTACCACGATCTCGAACTTGTCCTTGCCCAATTCCTCGCGCGCCAGCAGCGCCTCGTTTTCCCAGGCCAGCAGCACATCACCGATCCCACGCTGCACGAACGTGGTGGTTGCGCCGCGCGCGCCGGTATCCAGCACCGGCACATTGCGGAACAAGGCCTGCATGTAGCGCAGGGTGCGCTCGCGGTCGCCCTTGAAGATATGGTCGGCGTACGCCCAGGCGGCCAGATAGTTCCAGCGCGCGCCACCGGAGGTCTTCGGATTCGGGGTCACCACCGACACGCCCGAGCGCAGCAGGTCCGGCCAGTCATGGATGTTCTTGGGGTTGCCCTTGCGCACCAGAAACACAATGGTCGAGGTGTACGGCGCACTGTTGTCGGGCAGGCGCGCTTCCCAATCGGTATCGATCAGCTTGGCCTTTTGCGCGATGGCATCCACGTCGTAGGCCAGCGCCAACGTCACCACGTCGGCCTCGATGCCATCGATCACCGCGCGCGCCTGCTTGCCCGAGCCGCCGTGCGAGGTTTCCACGGTGACGGCGTCCTGCGGGTGCTGCTGTTTCCAGTGCGCGGCAAAAGCGGTGTTGTAGTCGCGGTAGAACTCGCGGGTGGGGTCGTAGCTCACGTTAAGCAGCCCGATCTCGCGTGCGCCTGCCGGGCCGGCCAGGACCAGCAGGGTGCAAAGAAGGCAAGCAAGACGGATACGGGGGTATGTCACGACAATCTCCTGGCCGGTTGAGCACAGCTGAACAGCAAGCATGCCATGCTGCGCAGCGTCACGCAGGCGGTGAAATGACATCAGCGCCGCCGCTTATGCCGATTTTGTATGACGTAGTGGTATGCCACCGTGATCGTTAACATTGCGCTTCTTTCTGCCACTGCGACCGCCATGACCACCGCTCCCGCCGCGCTGACCGCCCATTACGCCGCCGAACTGGACGCGATCCAGGCCCAGGGCCTGTTCAAGTCCGAGCGCATCATCACCGGCCCGCAGTCGGCCCAGATCACCCTGGCCGATGGCCGCCGCGTGCTGAATTTCTGCGCCAACAATTATCTGGGCCTGGCCGATCACCCGGACATCATCCAGGCCGCCAAGGACGCGCTGGATAGCCACGGCTTCGGCATGGCCTCGGTGCGCTTCATCTGCGGCACCCAGGATCTGCACAAGCAGCTCGAACGCACCATCGCCGAGTTCTTCGGTACCGAAGACACCATCCTCTACGCGGCCTGCTTCGATGCCAACGGCGGCCTGTTCGAGCCGCTGCTCGGCGAGCACGACGCGATCATTTCCGACGCGCTCAACCATGCGTCCATCATCGACGGCGTGCGCCTGTGCAAGGCCAAGCGCTTCCGCTACGCCAACTGCGACATGGTCGACCTGGAGGCGCAGTTGCAGGCCGCCGACGCCGCCGGCTGCAAGACCAAGCTGATCACCAGCGACGGTGTGTTCTCGATGGACGGCTTCATCGCGCCGTTGGACGAAATCACTGCCCTGGCCCGCAAGTACAACGCGCTGGTGCATATCGACGAATGCCACGCCACCGGCTTCCTCGGTGCCACCGGCCGCGGCTCGGCCGAGGTCAAGGGCGTACTCGACCAGATCGATATCTTCACCGGCACCCTGGGCAAGGCCATGGGTGGCGCTCTCGGTGGCTTCACCACCGCCAAGCGAGAGGTGATCGAGCTGCTGCGCCAACGTTCGCGCCCCTACCTGTTCTCCAACTCGTTGCCACCGCACGTGGTGGCCGCCGGCATCAAGGCCTTCGAGATGCTGGATGCCGCCGGCGAGCTGCGCACGCAGCTGGTCGACAACACCACGTATTTCCGCGCACGCATGACCGCCGCCGGTTTCGACGTCAAACCCGGCGTGCATCCGATCAGCCCAGTGATGCTGTACGAGGCACCGCTGGCGCAAAAATTCGCCGAGCGTTTGCTGGAAGAAGGCATCTACGCCATTGGTTTTTTCTTCCCGGTGGTACCCAACGGGCAAGCGCGTATCCGCACTCAGATCAGCGCGGCGCATACGCGCGAGCACCTGGATCAAGCGATCGCCGCATTCATCAAGATCGGGCGCGAACTGAAGGTGATCGACGCCTGAGCATGCGCACGGCGCTGCGCCAACGGCTGCTGCTGGCGGCGCAGACCGATGCGCAGGCGCAACTGCTCGACGGTCATTGGCATACGCGCTGCCTGCACTGCCGCCTGCATCTGCAGGTGCGCGCCGACGGCGAGCCGCTTGGCCACACCACGCTGGAACACGTGGTGCCGCAAGCCTGGTTCGGGCGGCACGCAGCGGCGGCGCTGTGCGCGTTGGTGGGCGACGATGCCAACGATGCGCGCGATCTGGCGCTGGCCTGCGCCGGCTGCAATCACGCCAAAGGCCGCCGTCACGATGCCAACGGCGCCGGCGACCCGCGCGCTTACGAGGTGGTCAGCGCCCTGCTCAGCGCGCGTCTGGCGCGCTGGCGTGCGCCGCCGGTACCAACGCCCTGACTTCTTCGGCACTCAGCATCCGCCACGCGCCTTTGCCGAGCTCGCCCATCGCCAGCGGACCGATCGCCACGCGCATCAGCCGCAGCACACCGATGTCCACGGCAGCCAATAGCCGGCGGATCTGCCGATTACGGCCTTCGTCCAGCACGATTTCCAGCCAGGCATTGCGCTCGCCTTCGCGCAGCACGCTGACCTGCTTGGCGCGCAACAGCATACCCTCGCCCTCAGGATCCGGGTCGACCACACCGGCCTGCAGCTGCGCCAGTTGCGCGACATTAGGCAGGCAATCGATCTGCACGTGATAGGTCTTGTCCGGCCCGGTCGCCGGGTCGGTCACCGTCGCCGCCCACTGCGGATCGTTGCTGAAGAGCAGCAGGCCTTCGCTGGCCTTGTCCAAGCGCCCGACCGGGGCGATCCACGGCAAACCGGCACCATCGAAACAGCGATAGACCGTGTCCCTGCCCTGCTCATCGCGCACGGTAGTGACCACGCCGCGCGGCTTGTTGAGCATCAAATAGCAACGCGCCGGCCCTGTCAGCGGCTGCCCGTCGACGGTGATTGAGAATTGCTGATCGGCGCGGATTGGAAATTCGGGATCGCGCACCACGCGTGCCGAGACGCTGACGCGGCCATCGGCGATCCAACGCGCCGCCTCGGTGCGCGAACACACACCGAGCTTGGACAACACGCGCGCCAGCCCATGGCGTGGCGCGGCATTGGCGGGTGCAGCAACGTGGGCACGCGTTGCGCCTGCCGCTCCCGGACCACGCTGACGTTGCCGGGACGTTGCCGGCGGTGGCCGCCGGGGCATGCCGTCCCGACCGCGCGGCTTACTTATTCTCGACCGGCTTGGCGTCGGCCGCAGGTGCGGCGGGCGCTGCCGGTGCCGCGCCAGCGGCCGGACGTGCCTTGACCACGCGCACACCGCGCGCCTTCATCCAGGCATCGAATTCTTCTGCCGTCATGCGCTTGCCGTTCTGGCTCATGTCGAAGCGCCACGGGGTGTTGTCGAACGCCGTCTTGGCCTTGTAGGCCGCCGGATCGTTCGGGTTGACGGTGCCGCCGGGCGGAATGACCTTGGCCAGATCCTGGCAACCTTCCACGCGCAGGCGCAGCAGTACGCGGTCCACCGACTGGTCGCTGCTGTAGGGCTGTGCCAGCACGCCGGTGGGCATACCCAACTGCACGCTGCGGGTGTAGAACTCGGCAGCCGCCGGTGCGACGACGGTAGCGGGCAACGGCAGTGGCTGGGACACCGTGCTGCCAGCGCAGTTCGTAGCGGCGTAGGCGGCGGGAATCAGAGCGAGACAGAGCAGTCCTGCCGTAGCGGTACGCAGCATCGGGTTCTTCCAAGTATGAGTGTGGTTTTGACGCGGCGAGTGTAGGCAGCGATGAACGCTGTTTCAACAGGAACCGTGCCGGGATGACAACACAGACAGGATCAGCAGCGCTTGAGCGCGCTTTTCCAGGGCCTGCATAGACAAAACCCGGCGCAAGGCCGGGTTTTGTCTGCAACAACGCTAGCGGTCCAATTAGTTCTGGACGTTCAACTCGGTACGACGGTTCTTCGCACGGCCTTCCGGATTGTCGGAACCATCCGGGTTGGTGTTCGGAGCAATCGGACGGCTCTTGCCGTAGCCGATCGGACCGACCAGACGCGACGCATCGACGCCGTTCTTGGTCAGGTAGTCGTACACGGTGGTCGCACGACGCTCGGACAGCTTCTGGTTGTACGCGTCGGTACCCTTCGAGTCGGTGTGACCGGCAACCTCGACCTTCAGGTCGGGGTAGCGCTTCAGGATTTCGGTCGCTTCGCTCAGGATCGAGATCGCGTCCGGACGCAGGGTCGACTTGTTGAAGTCGAAGTTCACGCCCTTCAGGTCGATCGAGACAGGCACCGGGCAACCGTCCGGACCGATGGTCTGGCCAGGCTGCGAGTTCGGGCACTTGTCGTCGCAGTTGTTGACGCCGTCACCGTCGTCATCCAGATCGGCGCAGCTCGGAGCAACCGGAGCCGGAGCCGGCGGCGGAGCGGTCGACGGAGCCGGTCCCAACGGGATCACGACGCCGACCGAAGCCAGCACGTCGCCGAACCAGTTTTCGCGCGGAGCGGCGACGCTCTGGTCGTTGAAGTCAGCGCGATAGGCCAACTCGGCACGCACGGCGACGCGCTTGTCGAAGGTGGTCTGCAGACCGACACCAGCCTTGGCGGCAAAGTTGCCGTCCTTACGCTGGCCCGGCGACACCGGGTTCGGGGTCGCGTCGAATTCTTCTTCCGAACGCTGATAGCCCAGACCGAACAGCAGGTAGGGGTTCCAGCCGCGGCCTTCCTGGATGAAGTGGCGACGCAGGTCGAACGAGATGCCGTACTGGCTCCAGTTCAGATCCTGGTTGGCGTCGAAGTTCGGGTTCTGATAGTTCAGTTCACCGTCGATCGACCAGTTCGGGCTCACGAACTTGCCCAGGCCCAGGGTCACGAACGGGGCATCATTGGTCAAACGATCGCGGTCCTGGAAATTGAAGCCAGCGCTACCGGTCAGGTACCAACGGTCGTCGAACTCCTGCGCGGAAGCAGCCTGGGCAACTGCCAGACCGCCAAGCAACGCGGCAGTGAGAATTTTCTTGTTCATTTATACAGCTCCTTCTTTGGGAGATAAAACCGATAGAGACATTGTTCTTGGTAAAGATGCTCGTCACATCCAGAGCCATCGGGGCGCAGATTAAGCCGGCCTCGGTGAAGATCGCGTTAACGGTCATATAACATGTGAAAGCAATCACCAGGTCCCGCAATCCCACGCAATACTACGTATACAGTTTCATGAAGGAAAGGACCGGGCATCCAATTCGGGGGTCGGACCTGCATGAACGGCAGCCCAATTAAGCTGACTGAAGAGGCTTCCAGACCGACTGATATTTAGCGTTCCAAGCGCTGCCGAAAACCACATTGGTGAACGCCAAGCCCCGTTCGAGCTGAAGTGTGGGGTTGATGGTTGCAGACGACTTACTCCACAACGCACCCTGAACTTCCCGCTCCGGAGCGCCCCGATGAAAGCCGTCGCCCTCACCCGCCATCTTCCGATCGATGACCCCGAGTCGTTACTCGACCTGGAACTTCCGACGCCTGCAGCGCCATCGGGGTATGACTTGTTGGTGCGGGTGGAAGCGATCTCGGTGAATCCAGTCGATACAAAGGTGCGCGCGCCCAAGCCACAGCCGCTGCAGGCGCCGAAGATCCTGGGCTACGACGCAGCCGGGGTGGTCGAGGCGGTGGGCCCGGAGGTCACGGCGTTCGCCGTCGGCGACGAGGTCTACTACGCAGGCGATATCGGTCGGCAAGGCAGTAACGCGCAGTACCAGCTGGTGGATGCACGCATCGCCGGATGCAAGCCGACCTCACTGAGCTTCGCGCAGGCGGCCGCGCTGCCGCTGACCACCCTGACCGCATGGGAGCTGCTGTTCCAGCGCATGCCGTTTGCCTTCGACGGTGCGCGCAATCGCGGCAGGCATCTGTTGATCATCGGCGGCGCTGGCGGCGTGGGCTCCATCGCGATCCAGTTGGCGCGGCATGCCGGCTTCACGGTGATTGCCACCGCATCGCGGCCGGAGAGCATCGAATGGGTACGTCAAATGGGCGCGCACCACGTGATCGATCATCACCAACCACTGCAACCGCAGCTGCAGGCGCTGGGGATGGAGACAGTGGATGCAGCGCTCAATCTGGCCGACACCGACCGCTACTGGCAGCAACTGGGTGAAGTGCTCGCGCCGCAGGGGCATGTGGGCTTGATCGTGGAGCCGCGCGGGCCGCTATCGATCGGCGACCCCTACAAGTCCAAGTGCATCGGCATCCATTGGGAACTGATGTTCACCCGCGCGCGCTACGCGACCGAGGATATGGTCGAGCAGCACCGCATCCTCAACCGGGCCGCCAGCCTGATTGATGCCGGCGAGCTGCGCACCACGCATACGCAAACGCTGTCGCCGATCAATGCGCAACACCTGCGCGAGGCGCACCGCCGTCTGGAAAGTGGCAACACGATCGGTAAGTTAGTCCTGGCCGGTTGGTAATGCACCGGCCGGGCAGGGTTGGCCGGCGCTCTGCGCCTCGGTGCGCAGAGCGCCGGCGCATCGGGGCGCGGTTTGTGCAGGCGGCAGCGAAGGCGTATTGCTGACCGAGCCCCGCGGCGCCCAACGGCAGCGCTGGATGCCTGAGGACTTGCCGCCTGCCGCGTTTGACGGCATCGTGCGCACTCCGTACGCAAGCGTATCCACATCATGTCGCCCGCCACCGGCCCGTCCGTCTCACCCTTCCCGCACCTGTTCACCCCGCTCGACCTGGGCTTCACCCAACTCCGCAACCGCGTTCTGATGGGCTCGATGCACACAGGCCTGGAAGATCGTGCGCGCGATTTCCCCAAGCTGGCGGCGTATTTCGCCGAGCGCGCTGCCGGCGGCGTGGGCCTGATCGTCACCGGCGGGTTCTCGCCGAACGTGGTGGGTTGGCTCAAGCCATTCGGTGGCAAGTTGTCCTGGCCGTGGGAAGTGCGCCCACATCGCCAGGTCACCCGCGCCGTCCACGAACACGGGGCCAAGATCTGCCTGCAACTGCTGCATGCCGGGCGCTATGCCTACCACCCGCTGTCGGTGGCGCCGTCCAAGCTCAAGGCACCGATCACCCCGTTTACCCCACGCGCCTTGTCGGCCAGCGCCGTGGACCGGCAGGTCGTCGCCTATGCACGCGCCGCGCGGCTGGCACGCGAGGCCGGCTACGACGGCGTCGAGGTGATGGGCTCGGAAGGCTATCTGATCAACGAATTCACCGCCGCGCGCACCAATCAGCGCAGCGACGCGTGGGGCGGCGATGCCAGCAAGCGCATGCGTTTTGCCGTGGAGATCGTGCGGCGCATCCGCGAGGCCTGTGGACCGGATTTCATGATCATCTATCGGCTGTCGCTGGTGGATCTGGTCGAAAACGGCAATCAATGGCAGGAAATCCTGGCGCAGGCGCAAGCGATCGAAGCGGCCGGCGCGACCATCATCAATTCCGGTATCGGCTGGCACGAAGCGCGCATCCCCACCATCGCCACTTCGGTGCCGCGCGCCGCGTTTGCCGGCGTCACCGCCAAGCTCAAGCCGCATCTGCGCATTCCGGTGGTCGCAACCAACCGCATCAACATGCCGGACGTGGCCGAACGCCTCCTGGCCGACGGTGCGGCAGACATGGTGTCGCTGGCGCGCCCGCTGCTGGCCGACCCGCAGTGGACCAACAAGGCGCGCGCCGGGCAGTCGCACGCCATCAATACGTGCATCGCCTGCAACCAGGCCTGCCTGGACCACGTCTTCGACAACAAGTTGGCCACCTGCCTGGTCAATCCACGCGCTGCGCACGAGACCGAACTCAACTACACGCCGACCACCACGCCCAAGCGCATCGCCGTGGTCGGCGCAGGCCCGGCTGGCTTGGCCTGCGCGACAGTGGCAGCAGAACGGGGGCACCGGGTGACCTTGTTCGATGCAAGCGATGCGATCGGTGGGCAATTCAATGTCGCCAAACGCATCCCGGGCAAGGAGGAATTCAACGAGACCTTGCGCTATTTCGGCCATCGCATCGAGGCGACCGGCGTGCAACTGCGCTTGAGTACCCGCGTGCAGGCGGCTGATCTGAAAGACTTCGACGAGATCGTGCTGGCGACCGGCATCGAGCCACGCAAGGTGGATTTCCCCGGCGCCGATCATCCGATGGTGGTGAGCTATCTCGATGTCGTGCTGGGCCGCCACGTGGCCGCCGACAAGGTGGCGATCATCGGTGCGGGCGGTATTGGCTTTGATGTCGGTGAATTTCTGGTACACACGGGTGAATCGCCGTCGCTGGACCCGCAACGCTGGATGGCCGAATGGGGCGTGGACCCGAGCTTCGAAACACGCGGCGCGTTGACCAAACCGCAGCCGGCGCGCCCTGCCCGCCAGGTCTGGTTGTTGCAGCGCAGCCCCGGCAAGCCCGGTGCGCGCCTGGGCAAGACCACCGGCTGGATCCACCGCGCCACGCTCAAGGCCAAGGGCGTCAAGATGCTCGGCAGCGTGGAATACCTGGGCGTGGACGATGCCGGTCTGCGCATTCGCGCGGAAGGCAGCGAGCAGTTGCTCGACGTCGGCACGGTGGTGGTATGCGCCGGGCAGGAGCCGCGTCGCGCATTGTTAGCCGCGCTGCAAGCCAACGGCCAGCAGCCGCATTTGATCGGTGGCGCGGATGTGGCGGCCGAACTGGACGCCAAACGCGCGATCAACCAGGCGAGCCGGCTGGCCGCGACGTTGTAAGGGTTTCGCCAGGACGGGGTCACGACGCCGCCGCTGCGGTCGGGTCTGGTTGCAATGCTGACCTGCATGCGGCGTGACCAACGCCAACATGCGCGCGGATGCCCTGGTCCGCACTGGCCGCCTTCTTTTTCCTGTCGTGCGGCTCGGCTATAACCACTCGCATGTCATTGCCACCGCACGCATTACCTCCTGCACTACCGTCTGCCGCATTGCTTGCCTACGCGGCAGCGCATTTCGGCAAGAGCCTGCTCTGGTACATCGGCGAATTGCTGCTGATTTTTGCGTTGACCGAATATGTTGGACTGAGTTCTGTGGCGGCGGGCTTCTCAGTGGCCGCCGGCCTGCTGATCAGCGCAGCGATGGGCGTCTTCGCGGCGCGCCGCTGGCGCCCGGGGGCCAATCTGGCTTGGGCCGGACGATCGCAATGGCACGGCATTGCCTGGGCCGCGATTGCGTTATCGCTGCTGTTTCTGACGCCGCTGCTGCCACCGGCAATGCGCTTGGTCTGCGTGCTCCTTGTCAGCCTGCCCTTCCGTATCGCTTACGCGGTCGGCGATGTCGCCCAGAACACCTTGATCGGGTTGGCGCGTTGGCCTTGGCGGGGCGCGCGCGGCGTCAGCGCACTGCGCCTGATCGGCAGCGGATTGGCTGCGTTGTCGATCAGTGCGGCAATCGGCTTGTTGTTGCGCGCCGGCGAACAGACATCCGCATCGATTGCGCTGGCCTTCGTGGCGACCGTCAGCGCGATCGCACTGCTGTCTGCATGGTGGCTTCGGCAGTCTCTGCAGACGCATGTGGTGGCAACCACTGGTGCGCCCTCGCCGGCTCCGACGCTGCGCTGGCAACGACAGCGTCTGCTGCCGCCATCGGTGATTGCGGCGCTGTCGCTGGCCCTGCCGACCTTTACCAAGCTCGCGCCGTATCTGGCACAAACCGGTCGCAGCTCGCCGGGCTGGAGCTGCGCGGTGCTGACCGGTTATGCGGCAGGCACGATCCTGGTGCAGCCGCTGGCGTCACGCTGGCTCACCACCGCCTTGCGGCGCCTAGGAGCCAGCGGCGTCGTGCTGACGGCCTTCGGGCTGCTGTTTGCGCTGGATGCGGCCAGGCACGTGTGGCTGGATGGAGCGCTCGCGTTGGGCATGGGCATGGCGGCCGGCACCGCTGGGCACTGGGTCTGGGCACGGCATGCTGAACTGGCCTGCAGCCACTCGGCCGCTCAGCAGGCCAACAGCATCGCCATCCTCACCGCCAGCGCGCAGGTGGCGCTGGCGATCGGCAGCGCACTGATCGGTCTGTTGTTGAGTGCCTGCGACTCCAGCGACCGTCGCCACGAGGCGCTAGCATGGGCGATGGCGTTGGGTCCGGTGGTGTGCGGCCTTTTGTGCGTGCTGTTGGCCTGGGCCGGTAGCCTGGCCTTGCCGCTCAGACGAAAAACGCCCGCTGCAGCGGCGACGTCCCCCCAAGTTTGAGTAGCACCTCAGTTTGGAGTCCAATTCCCTAACCCGAGGAGATTGGACGTGAAGAAGCGTTTTTCCGAAGAGCAGATCATCGGCTTCCTGCGCGAAGCCGAGGCCGGCATGCCGATCAAGGACCTGTGCCGACGGCATGGCTTCAGTGAGGCGTCCTACTACCTGTGGCGCAGCAAGTTCGGCGGCATGAGCGTGCCCGATGCCAAGCGGCTCAAGGACCTGGAGGCCGAGAACACGCGACTGAAGAAGTTGCTGGCCGAGCAGGTGTTCCAGAACGACCTGATCAAGGATGCGCTGCAAAAACAATGGTGAGCGCACCGGCGCGTCGTGCGCTGGTGCGCGAGTGGA
>NZ_JBBYGR010000041.1:0-77309 GCF_038405005.1 Xanthomonas sp. JL1
CGACATCAGGAGTTTCTCTCATTCCTGCGACATGTAGACGCGCAGGTGCCGCAGGATCTGGACGTGCATCTGATCTGCGAAAACGACGCCACCCACAAGCACGCCAGGATCAAGGCATGGCTGGCCAAACGGCCACGCTACCACATGCATTACACGCCGACCTACAGCTCCTGGCTCAATCAGGTCGAGCGCTGGTTCGGCCTGATCACCCAACGGGCGATCAGGCGCAGCTCCTTCGACTCGGTGGCCGATCTAAAGCGCAAGATCAACGCCTTCGTGGAGCACTACAATCAAAATCCGCGACCGTTCAAATGGACTGCGACCGCTGACTCGATCCTCGCCAAGATCGAACGGCTCTGCAAAGTTATCAACGGAACGCCACACTAGAATGCATGCCACCGACGCGTGCCGGACGCGCAGCGGCCGCATGATGCAGCGACCGACCCGTACCTGCCTCTGTGCTCGCGCTCAGCATGACGCGGCACACGCAGCTACCGAAACCGGTCAAGGCGCTTCCACCTCATAGCCTGGCACCTGCAGGCGCGCCAGATAGCCATCCGGCGCCGTCAGCCGGCTGATCGACAGCACAGCGAAGGTGCTGCGATTACGCTGCAAGGCGGCGGTGGCGATGCTCAACCAATGGTCACGCATGCGCCGTTCCAGATCGTCGATGCCACGCGTCTTCGCAGCACCGGAGCTAGCCACCGCACTCATGCAGGCGGCCTGCCGATCTTGGTGCGGTAGCTGACGCAAGACCTCTAGATCGCCTACCGACCAGGCATTGGCACGCTCCACCATCGTAGGCAAATCGCGTTCCACCGTCACCAGAATGCGGCGAAAACATTCGATATCGTTCATGCCACCGGCACGGAATTCCTTGAGCGCCTGTCGCGGGTCCGCGATCTTGTGGTCCAGCACCGTGGGCGTCGGCTTGATGCCTGCGCGCTTGGCGGCGCGCTCCACGACCGACCAGATCACCGGCGCGCGGGTCAGGCCCGCGCGCTTCAGCGCCGCCTGATACAACTCGCCGGCTGCCAGCATCGGACGCTTGCGCTCGACGCCTTGGTCGCTGCCGAGATAGCGGGCTTTGGCCACGCTCCAGCGCGCATACAGATCGGGCGGCAGCACCTCGCGCAGTTCGCGGCCATCTTCGTTCTTCATCGCCTTCATCGCCGATGGCAACAAGGTCAGCCTGCCGAAGACCCCCATGCCGACATCGAGCGCTATGCTCGGCGCCATCAATACCTGCTGGGACTGGCCGATGCTGGTTTCCACTTCGGTCGATTGCCATTGCAGGCGTTTGCGCAGCGGCGACTGCGTGCCCAGTATCCACAACACGTGCTCGCCCTTGCTGACCTTCCACAAGCCCGGTCCGGGCTGCACGCCGCGCACGACCATGGCCTCCAGATCCACCACCGGCGGCGGTGGCGGCACCGTCTCGCTGGCGGTCGCCAATAGCGACTCAGCATCAAGCCCGCTCCCCATCCCTCTACCTTGCGTTGCATCGGATGTGGCCCCCTGTTTGAGACGGACAATACGCGAAGCCGGCAGCGGCCGCGTCAGGGAAGGGTTCGGCCGTCCTCGTCGTCGATGCCTAGCCTGGGAGCAACGTCGCCAGGTGCGCAGCTAGCGGTGAGGCCTCGTCGAGCAGCGCAAAGCCTTCCCAGACGAATCCCGGCGACACCGTGCAGCCCACCAGGCTGAAGTCACCGAGCGAACGTGCCGCTTGCCAGCAGCCTGCCGGCACCACATGCATCGGTTCGCCGCGCTCGGCGGCATCCACAACCACACGCTGCAATCGCGCGCTGGAGGCGTCGTAGATCAGTAGTTCCAGCGCATCGCCTTGCTGCCAATGCCACGTCTCTTCGGCATCCACACAGTGCCACGCACTGCATTGGCCTGCGCTCAGCAGAAAACGAATAGCGGTCAATGCCTGGCAGGCCTTACCGTTGTCGGTCACCTGGCGTGCGGAGGCATAGACGCGGCGGTAGTGCCCGCCTTCCGGGTGCGGAGCGAGGTCCAGCGCGTGGATCAGGGCGGCGGCGGTCGGATGCATGCGTGCATGCTAGGCCAGACGCGCCACCGCTGCATCAGGGCAGCTGTTTGCCCGCGCGCAAACAGGCGCGGAAGAACACCAGCAGATCCCAGCTATAGCGCTTGAGCAAACGGCGCGGCTCGTTGAGCAGCCGATACATCCATTCCAGATGCAGGCGCCGCACCCACTCGGGCGCACGCTTGGCGGTACCCGACAAGAAATCGAGCAACGCGCCCACGCCGAAGACCAGCGGCACGCCCAGCGCATGGCTGTGATCCAGGATCCAGCGCTCCTGCAGCGGGTTGCCGAACGCCACCAGCAACACATCGGCACCGGAGCGATTGATGCGCTCGGTCAGACCCTCGCCGGCCGCCGCGAATTCGCCGTAGCCATCGCACATACCGACCACCTGCTGACC
Source organism: Xanthomonas sp. JL1 (assembly GCF_038405005.1). NCBI lineage: Bacteria > Pseudomonadati > Pseudomonadota > Gammaproteobacteria > Lysobacterales > Lysobacteraceae > Xanthomonas > Xanthomonas sp. JL1. The sequence continues at coordinate 2,454 of NZ_JBBYGR010000041.1, forward strand.
CAACGTCCCGGTCAGCGTGGCTGCAGCGGTCTTGCCGACGCCAGGACGACCGCCCAGCAGGAAGAATTTGAGCGGCTGCGCACTCTCACGACACAGATACGGAATCAGGTCGGTGCCATTGAGGTTGCCGGCGAAGCGGCGGCCGTGGATCAGCCGCGCGGCCAGATCCATGCCGATCCCGTCATTGACGATGCGCACGCTGGGCTCGCGCATACGCATGCGCAGCGCTTGGCATTGCACGATGAAATTGGTATTGGCGAAGAACACCCGACGCGGCTGACGTGCTGCCAACGCATGGAATAGATCCAGCGCGAAGGCTTCCTGGGTTGTGGACAACACCGGAAAGCCACCTAACGCAATCACCACACCGGGCGGCGTGTTCCCGCTGGCAATTCCCGTCGTCTCAACATCAACGCGCTGGCCCTGCATCATCGAATCACCAAAGGTCGTAAGGGAATACAGACAACAGTCCGGCCTGCAGTTTTTCCAAATCGAAATCGCCGTTGCCGCCCAACTGAAGACACTCTTCCACGCTGTTACCGGAATGCCACTGCATGCGTCCGGTACCGTTGTAGTAGTCGTCGTACTTGAAGCGATCTTCGCCGTTGCCCCAATCCAGATACACCGCGGGTATCCCATAGGCTTCGGCGAGAATCAAGCCATGCAATGAGCTGCTGACCACCAACTCGACGCCAAGCAACGCGCTCATGAAGGTCGCAGGCTTCACGTTGGGGAACACCAAATGTTCCTTATACGCACTGTACTTTTCGACCGGCTCATTGAAGTGCGGCACGATGGCGAACGGCCGCTTGTTGATCGGGCCCAGCGCGTCGGCCGGGAAGAACATCGGCGTCAGCAGCCCGGGATCGCCATACACCTCCGGCACCGCGATACCGCGATCGAGCAGAAACTTGCGCGTCTTCGGACCACGCACTGCACGCACATCGAGCGTACTGAAGGTGTTGCGTTCGGCAGGAATCTTGCCGTTGATGCCACTGCCCCAGACGGTGTCACCATCTTTGGCGAAATGCAGCACCGAGCCGATCGCGATCAGCTTCTTGCTCAGATCCTGCTTCTCGATCAGCGTCTTGTCCTGCAAAGACAACACGCAGGAGACGATCACCTTTGACAGGTGATCTCCCATATTCACGCCAGCGTTTTTGGGCTGCCACCAGAACAGTGCACGACGTTCTGCATGTTCTATCCATTTCTGCAGCAAGGCGTTGGCCATAAGGTTGGAGTCTCTTAAAGAAAAATGTGCGCCGCATCAATGCGAGAGCACAGCCTCTGACGAGGCGTGCACTGCTGCGCCTTGCTGTGGATACAGACGGGTTTCCGGATACGCGCTGGGAGTCAGCACGCGATCGGTGGTGTCGGACCAATTCAGGCACTGGCGATAACGTACGCGCGGTGCTTCCAATGCGCGGCCAATTGCCGCAATAACGGAATCAGCGTTGCCTGGGGTGTAGCCGAAACGCGATTGATACGGCCCGACCACCGCATTCGGACATACCGCAGGCAATCCGAAGAAATCGTATTGCAACAACTTCATCGAACTATCAGCCAAGTACACCGGCACCTGCTCGGACGCGTACGGCGCAATTCCGAAACGTGCGTGTTTGATGTAACCAATCGTCTCGGCGTGCTTCATTTCGCCATAGACCACGACGTTATCGCCATAGCGGGGATGCCGGCCCATGCCCGAGCCGATCACGTGAAACGTCACCTGCGGAAAAGCCTTGCTGGCAACCACGAAGAACTCCGGGTCGAACAGCATCGAACCGACCGCGACTGCATGGATTCCCTCGCCGTACGGCGAGGGATCGCCAAGTTGGTCCAGGTTGTGATCCACGCCATGCCCGACGTGGTAGACGTTGTCGCGGCTGGCGATCTCTTCTGCCATTGCCGGCGACACCAGTGCGATCACATCGAGCGTGGGCGCGACGCGGTCGAACTCGCGTTCGATGTAGGACGCCACATTGATCGTGCTCAGCCCGTCAGAGGCGCGATAGACCAGCTTCGCCGCCGGATTGACGCGTTTTGCCAGCTCGATGAAAGCAATCGCGATGCCACTTTCGAAGACGATCACATCCGACTCGCGCATCCAGTCGAGCAGTTGGCGTGGCGGGTGCGCAGCGTACCAGCGGAACATCGCATCCTCGAGCGCACGCAGCCACGGACGGCGCGTATTGAACGGATGCACCGTCGTACGCCACAGGTAGCAGTCGACGCCCTTATGCGAGACAACCGTGTTGGCAGTCTCGTCGAGCGGCAACCGCATATCCCCCTTCATGCGCGACAACCGGCTATAGCGCAGCGAGAAAAACCGCGTGGTTCCACGCAGCGCCAGTTGATCGGTGATGAAATGGATATTGGCGCGCCGCGGCGTGCGGTAATCGTGGGCGGACAAGACCAGATAGCAAGGCCGGCGGATGCCGGAAGCGGCGGCGGGTGTGTCGCTCATGGGCCGTGTCCTAATGAATGCGTGAGTGAAAGCATGACTGATTGCAGGCGAAGACGATGTCGACTCATCGACGCGCCTTGGCCTGCGTCAGCAACTTGCGAATGCTGATGATGGCAATCACATCGCGACGGAATGCAGGCCAGATCGCCAGCGCAAGCAGGCAAACCGCAAGCATCGCCGCTGCGCCGACGGCCAGCTGCTCCCAGAGCGAGCCGCCAACCGTGATGGATGCGTAATACGCGCATCCGCCCGCAATGCCATAAGCGGCCATGGTACGCAGCGCATCGGTGAAGAGCGCTCCGACCGGCGCATCGGAAATCTTGCCGATCCATATCAGCGACAGCGGCCAAGTCAGCAACAAACCGAACGAATAGCCGATCGCCACGCCCATCGCGCCCCAACGCGAGCCGACGAAGATGCAGGCGATCAGCAGGATGCGGGTGACCAGCGAATACACCAGCTGCGCGCGCATCAATCCCCGCGCAAGAAACACCCAATACGTCGCATAGGCGGCCGTCTGGAAGATACCGCCCAGTGTCAGTGCCTGGAACAGCGGTACGGCCTCGCGCCATTGCTCGCCCAGTACCAGCACGATCAACGGCATCGCCAATGCGCAAGCGAACGAGAACAGCGCGAAGATCAGATGCACCATCACGGTCTGTCCGCGCAACAGGAACGCACTGAAGCGTTCGCGGTCGTCCTGCAGCTGAGACAACACCGGCAATGCCACGCTGGTGGCCGGCGCATTGATCTGGTTCAACGGCATCATCAACAATTGGAATGCGCGGTTGTACAAGCCGAGCGCGTCCGGCCCGGTCCGCCACCCGATGATCACCTGCCCCACATTGCGACTGGCATAGCCCAGCAACTGGGCAGCCATCAGGTTCCAGCCGAAATTGATGAAATCGCGCATCGGGGCCGAACGCTGGTAGCCACCCGGCAACCAGCGCGCGCAGCTCGCGGCGATGACGAAATTGACGATGGCCTGCACCACCTGCTGGACCACCAACGCCCAGTAGCCCCAGCCGAGCAACGCAGCAGCAACCGCGGCGCCCAAGCCAAGCACCTGCGAGCCCGCATCACTGAGCGCTACCTGCCCAAAGCGCAACCCACGGCTCAGGTGCGCGCGATACTGCGTGGTCATGCCATTGATCAGGAAGGTGACCGCCAGTGCCTGGGAAATCGTCACCAGGGCCGGCTCTTTGTAGAAGTTCGCAATCAGATGCGCCGACGCGAACACCACCAGCGATAGCAGCAAACCGATGCCGCTGTTGATCCAGAACAGGTTATCGCGTTGCTCGCGGCTGACATGTTTGGCTTGCACCGCCGCTGCCGACAGGCCGAAATCGCGCAGGATCTCGGCAGCCCCCACAATCGCGGTGACCATCGCCATCAGTCCGTAGTCGTAAGGCCTCAGCAATCGCGCCAACAGAATGATGCCGCCGAACTGCACCACCATCTTGACCGACTGGCCAAGCATGGTCAATGCTGCGCCGCCAGCAGCGCGCGAGCCCAGGCTGCGTTGCGGAGGCGGCGGTGGTGGTGTGGGAGATGTCATCGTAGGTGTCTCTGCGGTCACAGCGCGGCGTCTCCGTCCTTGCCCAGCGCTTCCAGATAGGTGCGGTAATGCAACTGCCCGATCCGTGGCCAGTCGCGCTGCGAAAGATCCGGTACCGGCCCGCGCGGTGCGGCGCGCACCTTGTCGAGCATGCCGGTCAGCAGCGGCGCATCGAACTCGCCTTCATACAGGAACACCCACCCAGGTCCGACTTCCTCGGCGATGGATGCATTCGATTCGCTCCACGGCGCCAGCACCGGGCGCGCCAGCGACAACGCCAGCAGCAAGGTGCCGGAGTTATGCATCTGCCGATACGGCAACACCACCAGCTCAGCCTCGCTGACTTCGCGTGCCAGCACCGGCTCTTCCACATAGGCCAGCAAAGCGCTGATGCGCGGATCCTGCGTGCAGGCGTCCTCCACCAAGCTGCGCATCTGCGGCGTGGCCGGGTTGCCGACGATGCGTAGAGTCACGCGCGCATCGTCGACCTTGTGCATGACCTCCAGCAGCGTTTCGACGCCTTTATACGGGCGAATCAGGCCGAAGTGCAGCAACCGCCCCGGCACCGTGCTGCTCTGCTCCATCGTTGCGAACCAGTCGCGATAGTGGCCGTGCAGAATCGTATCGGTGAACGGCGGACGCGGCGGCGTAGTCGCATTGATGCGGATCCAGCGACGTGTCAGCCGGTCGATCCCGCGCAGCAGGCTCCGTTCGCGCCAACCGCGGTCTTCATGCGGTGCAAGATTGTGCAGGGTGCGCACCACCGGCGTGCCGGTCAGCTGCAGCTTGAGCAACAACAATGCAGCACAGACCTGCTTGGCCAAGGTGCCTGCAGCAGTTGGATGGCGCAGCAAGTATTCGGGCCAATGCAGGTGCAACACGTCGTAGCGCGACAACAAAGCATCGCGCATCGAAAAAAAACGCGGATGCACTGCGGCGGGCAACGCGTCGTAGAGCTGGGTCAGGTACGGGTTGGTGTTGGCGGTGGGTTTTTCGGTGGAAAACAGCACCGTGACCTGCGGCTGGGTTGCCGCACGGGTCATCGACGGAGAGGCCAGCGCGCTCATCGCACCGCCTCCTGCACGCGCGGGATGCCCAACGCGTCGTGATATTCGTCGATGTAGCGCCCGACCACGTGCTTCCAGTCGTAGCGACTGACATAAGCCATGGACGCGGTACGGCGCGTGTCGAAATCGTTGTCGGCATGCAGCGCAAGCGCCTGCACTTGATCGGCTGCCGCCTCGATCTTGTCGCGATTGACGATCACGCCCTGGCCCGATTCGCTGGCAAGCCGCACGAACGGCGGAATATCGCTGAGGATCGGAATCAAGCCCGCACTCATCGCCTCAACCGCTGCAATACCGAAACCCTCATGCCGCGACAAGCAAACGAAAAACTGCGCTTGCTGCATCAGTGCACGCAGTTGCTCCTGCGAGGGCGACATGCTCAGCTGCACCTTGTCCTGCAGCCCACGCTCGGCAATCGCCTTGCGCAAATCGGACTCGTTCAGATCGTACTCGCGACCGGCGATGATCAGCCGCCATTGCGGGTCGCGCTTGAGCGCGGCTTGCAGCAACGCCAGCGTTTCGATCAGCCCCTTGTTGACCGACCAACGCCCGAAATACAGCATCGTTCGGCCGGGTGTGGTCGCACCCTGCCCTGCATATTTCTGCACATCCACACCGTTTTCGATCACGCGTAGTCGCGATGGCGCCACCACCTCGGCAAACAGATCGCCATCGTTTTCGCTGGTCGCGATCACGCGCGCATAGGCCAAGGCCGAGATGCGCGTCAGCGTCTGGAACCACAGCTGCTTCATGCACGATGCGTAAGCGGTGTGGAAAAACCCGCCATGCGTGGACACCACCATCGGCTTGCCGTGCAGCGGCTTGGTCAATGCCAGATAGTCGTAAAAAAAGTCGATACCGTGCAGATGGACAACATCGGCCGAACGAATCGCATCGAGTACCGACGGCGCCAACGGATAGCGCGACGATCCGCGATAGCCAATCCGCCGGATCGGCAGCCCTTGATGCGTGTCGTGCGCCGACAGCCGCCCACTGGGATCGGTGAACACACGGTCCAGCGTCACGACCTCAACCGTATCGGCGCTAGTGGCTTGATGTTGGCGGGCAACATTGAGAACGACCTCTTCCATGCCTCCGATCGAAGGATGGAATTGGCGAACGACATGCACCACTTTCATTACGCCAATCTCCTTTGCCAGCGACGCGCATCGAGTTGCTGCGACGGCTGATGATTCTGAAAACTCGTCATTTACGTTTCAATCCCAACATCCATGGCGCCCCACGCACCAGCACCGCGCGCATCGGCACGCTCATCGTGATCGCGAAGGCGCTTAGCCCCAACGCCCAGGCGAGCGTACCGATTGCGCTGCGTGCGATCAGGCCCGTCCGTGCCACCACGCTGGTGGCCACCAGGAAGACCAACGTATGCGTGCATAAAATCAGCAGCGTATTGGTACCGATCCACTGCACCCAGCGCATTCCCCGAATGAAATAGGCGACGCAAAACGTCATCGCCGTTCCTAGCAGGCTGACCAGCATAAACACGGCCGCCGACTGCCCGCACTGCAAATTGTTCACGTCCACCTGCCCGTTCCACCCGGCCAGCCACCACCACACTGCGGCCAACGGCAACAACGCCAGCGCCCACACCTGCGCGCCCAGCGATCGCAGCGCTTCGGCAAAGCGCGACAGCCAGCCGCCTATGGCGATGAAGAACAACGCGACCGGCAGCACATCCAGTGCGAGCGGTAAACGCAATTGCAGCGACGGGAACCAGCCTGCCCATGCCAGCGCCAGTGTCAAGCTGATCGCCGCTACCGCGGCCGCACTCAATCGCGCACGCAAGGCAATGTAAGCAAGCATTGTGACAAACAAGGCGGGGAGAAACCACAGCGCCGGAAGCACATACAGACGTGAACCATTGGCCCACAGCAATCCGGTGAGCGGGTGCCACAACGGTCGCGTCTGTGGATGCCCCGCATGCCCATCCATCGCAGCGCTCAGCAACCACAGCGCATAGGCCACCATAAAAAATGCAAGATACGGAACCAGCAAGGTTCGCCCCAGCTTCGCAACCGTTGCGCCCGTCAATGCGCGCTGCCCAAACCGTTCGCCGACCCAGCCCGACAACACGAAAAACAGCGGCACATGGAAGCTGTACGCGAACAGCTTGTATGCGGGCGGCATGCCGCTGGCATGGCCCAGCACCACCAACGCGATGGCCACCGCCTTCGCAGCATCGATCTGCCAATCGCGCGTCGGCCTGGCGTCTGCCGAACTGTGCACACGCGCACCATGCGTTGGAGAGAGTTCGCTTGTCATGCCAAAAAAACGCCGTTCATGCCACCACCCGGCGCGCACCCAGCGTCCATGGCGCGAAGCGCATCAAGATCCAACGCAGCGGCACGCAGGCGGCCAATGCAAACAACGTGACGAACACTGCCCAACCGAGCCCCGGACGCGCACTGCCGAAACCACCAGCCAATGCCGCAACACCGGACAATACAAAGAACACCAACATATGCGTGCAAAGAATCAGCAAGGTATTACGGCCGATCCACTGCAGCCACGCCCAGCTTTGTACCAGCCGCGCCGCGCAGATCACCATCAACGCACCGAGCAATGCGCTCACCAGGAACAGCGCGTGATTGTGTCCGAATTCGAGCATGTTGACGTCGATTCGCCCGTTTGCTTCGGCCAGCCAGGCTACCGCTAATGCCAACACGACCGTCGCCAGGGCGCTGCCAGCCAAGGATGTCGGCAGGCGTGGCGACACGTAGATCAGCAAGGCGCCCAATGCGTAGAAACACAGCGACACCGGTAGCACGTCCAGGCCGAAAAAAATCCGCACGTGCTGGACTGGGAACCAGTTCATCCACAACCACGCCACGATCAATGCCAGCACTGCGATCAATATCGGCGACATCCGGCGGCGCAAGACCATGTAGCTCACCAAGGTCACCAACATGACGGGCAAAAACCACAGCGGTGGCTGCACATACAGGTCCGGACCAATACCGGTAAACATCGCCACCATCGGCTCCCACCAGGGGTGACTTCCCCAGCGCGCAGCCTTCTCACCGACATTACGGGTCAGCAACCAGTATGCGTAGCCCAGGAGATAAAAGGTGACGTATGGCAGCAGCAAGCTACGTGCCTGCTTGGCGATCGTCTGCGTCAGGCCGGTATCGCGCGAGGCATAGCCCGCTGCCAACCAACCCGACACCAGGAAAAACAGCGGCACGTGGAAGCTATAGGCAAACAAAGTCATGCCATGTGGGACGCCCTTGGCATGGCAGAACACCACCAACAGGATCGCAATGGCCTTGGTGGCATCGATGCGCGGATCGCGGGCGCGACCAGTGGATGCAACCTGCGACCCGGCGGCCGGCAAAGACGACGGGGATGCCGGCGTTGCCGACACACTCATCGTGCCGCTCCCGCAGGCAATAGCAACTGCGCGCCATCTGCCGTTGGATCATCCTTGATCAAGGCAGTCTGCGTGCCGGACGCAGACCAGGGCGGCAACATATGCCACATGCAACCGCAGACAAACCACCACAACGCCGAGGTCTTGATCGAGAAGTAGCCGTTGGAGACCAACAGGCTCAAGGCGAACGCGAAGATCGCCAGATTCTTGAACAGCTGCCCTTCCTTACTGGGCATCAACAGCAGGAAGGAATACGACAGCAGGAACGCCAGCACGCCGACGATCGACTGCGACGCAATGAAATACGAGATTCCGCTATCGAAGTAACGGTACGCCTGGTCAAAATCCAGGCCCATCCAGGACTCGAACGACAGGTTATTCATCGAATACACGGTGAAGAATACCCGCCCCATCGTGGTGTCCTGGTAGGCAGTGATGCCCGTGACCCAGACCAGCAACCACGCGCTCATGATCACCAACAGGAACACCAAAAAGGCCAGTCGTTGATCCAGCCGTTTCAACAGCGGCGACAGCAACACCATCAAGACACAGGTGCCCGCCGCCAATCGTCCGTCGGAGGCCACGATCATGAAGCCGATCAACCCCACAGACAGAATCAGCGCCGCCGGCCGCATCCAACGCCAGAACACCAGCACGATTGCGGTAAAGAAGCAGATGTAGTTGCCCATCGTCACAGGCTCGATGAACATCGAGGAGGCACGCGGCAGATTGGAACCCGGCAGGAAGTTGCGCTCGCCCGGCCGCGTGGCGCTGACGAACAGGTTGCTGTCTTCGTTCCAGAAACCTTCGGCGCTCATGCCACGCGCATTGACGAAGAAGCTCTTGGGGTTGATCAGATCGCCGTATTTCACTGGCATCGCCAATTCGAAGGCGGCAACCAGCGAGACAATGATGGTCATGCGGATGAAGAGCTTGGGCACCGAACCGGTGTAAGCCGAGCCAAGCACGACGAAGGCGAAAACCACCAGCGCGTCGCGGAAAAACTTGGGGTCGATCTGCCAGTTCACCAAAAAACGCACGAACATCAGCGCGACGATGAAGCCGAGTCCACTGACGATCAAGGCAATGCGTTTACGGCTCAGCGAGCCCAGACCAAGCAAAAAGCAGGCCGCGTAAACCATGACCTCGACAGCGTAGGTGATCACCGGTCGCACGGTGAACACGTTCGCGTTGACGAACGCCAGTACCAGGTTGTAACCCACGCCTACCAGCAACGTCAGCTCAATCAGCAGGTTGTGCCAGCGGACGCGAGTTTCCTCTCTCATTCGAATCAGCATGCAGCCGCCTGCTTGAAAGAGGCGGCTGCGATGCAGCCGCCCGTGGCGCCGAACGCGCCAGGTCGCACGCTCCCCACCATCATCAGTACGCGGTCTTCTGTCCGAGCACGCGCACTGCGGTCAGCACGATGATGCGGATATCCAGCCACAGCGACCAACGACGGATGTAATCGAGATCGTACTGGATACGCTTCTTCATGGTGCGCAGTTCCGGAGTTTCGCCACGGAAGCCGTTCACCTGCGCCCAACCGGTGATACCCGGCTTGACGTAGTGACGCTGCATGTAGTGGTTGATCAGCTTTTCATAGTGCGTGTTGTGCTGCGCGGCGTGCGGACGCGGGCCAACAATCGACATGCTGCCGCCCAGCACGTTGAAGATCTGCGGCAACTCGTCCAGGCTGCTGCGGCGCAGGAATGCACCGAAACGCGTGATGCGTGCGTCGTTCTTGGTCGCCTGCTGGATCGTGGTGCCATGGTCGTCATGCACCCGCATCGAGCGGAACTTGAACATGTAGAACTCGCGGCCGCCCAAGCCATGACGGCGCTGGCGGAAGAACACCGGGCCAGGCGAGCTCAACTTGACGCCGACTGCAATGGCGGCCATCAGCGGCCACAGGCCCAGCAGCGCGATGACAGCCAGAATCTTGTCCTGCAACGCCTTGGCCACCACGAAGTAATTGTCGCGGTCCACGCCGCCCTGGCGCAGGTTGATCACCGGCACGTTGCCGATCTGCTCGCCAGACTGATTCAACAGACCGAAATCGAACAGGTCCGGCACCAGCTTGACGTTGATCGGGTAACGATCCAGGCGCTGCAGCAGCTGCTTGATATGGTCGCGCTCACCCAGCGGCAGCGAGATCCACACCTGCTCGACCTGGTTTTCCTTCAGATAGTCGATCAACGCGTCCGGCTCGCCCAGGCACGGCAGCGACTGGCGCTGTTCGGTCACGGCGATGTCGTAGGGGGTGCGGAAATAACCGACCAGATTCATACCAACCCACGAGTTGCGGCTCAGGTAGTGGTTGATCTTCATCACCGGGTGACGCAGACCCACCACCACCACACGCTGGACGTCCACACCCTGAGTACGCAGATGGTTCAAAAAGCCACGCAGCGCCGTGCGCGCGGCGACCAGCGATGCCAGGCCACCGACGAACCACAGACCGATCCAACCGCGCGACACCTGCTCGCCTACCTTCACGATCAACGCATGGACCGCAAACAGCGCGAAGACACCGCCGAACGCACCGCCCAGCACCATCAGTTCGCTCAACAGGCAACGGCCGCGCCAGCTGCGGTACAACGGGAACAGCGCAAAGCAGATCACCGAATACAGCAGCGTGGTGGCAATCGCCAGCCGATACGGCGCTGCCGGCACCCAGGAACCGAACACGATTCGGTAAGCGACCAGACCGCACACCACAACCATGGTCAGGTCGAAGACGCGCAGAACCAGATCGGCCGCAGCCGAATATTTGGACAACAATCGCGGCGAGGAAGCTGTGTAAGTCTCGCTACTCAAGTCTGCCAAAAGCATGGGGATGTCCTCCAAACTCGATACGACGCATGCGGGGAAACATACGAATCGCACGCGAGCTTTCAATCATCTCCGTCAAGCAATCACCGCGGTAAAACCTACCGACCCCAGATCACTCGACAGCCCTTTGTTTTAACAGAGACAAACTTTCAAACTCGGGAGCCCGAAACATACGGGATCCCACCTTTTCCACGCTGAATCAGTTGTCACTTTAATTAACCATCGTTTTGCAACATCACGATGTCAGTTGAACCGCGTTTCCTGCCCATTGACGCGCAGGAAGTACCGCACCAGAGCCACAGCCAAACCTAGGAATACGCCAAAGATGAGTCCCAACGCGAGGTTCAATTTCAGTTTCGGCGAAGTCTTCGACGTAGGCACATCTGCGGTATCGACGATGGTCACGTTGTTGGCGCCGATATTGCCTGCAACACCGATTTCTTTATAGCGTTGAAGAAGCGCATCGTAGAGCTGACGGTTCGTGTCGACGTCGCGCTTGAGCATGTTGTAACGAATGCTGCGGCCCTGCAGATCAAGCTCGTTGTTCCGCAAACCGGCGATGCGTTCGTTGAGCAACTGCTCCTGATGCACCGATGCGTCGTAGGTCGCCTTCAACGACTGGCGAACATTGATGACCTCGCCATTGATCTGCCGACGCGACTCTTCGATCTGCGCATTCAGGCGCTGCATCTCCGGGTAGTCCGGCTTGAAGGTCGACAGCTTCTGCTGGTATTCGCTGGTCAGCTGCACTTGCTGGGCGCGCAGGCTCTGGATCAGCGGGCTGCTGAGCACCTGCGGCAGCGACATAACATCGCCGCTTTCTGCTTGGCGCCAGGCAGCCTCGGCCTTGATTCGGACATCTTGCGCTGAAGCCAGCAACGCATTGAGATCGGTCAAGTTCTGGGCAGGCAAAGAAGGTTTGTCGTCGCCCACCGAAACGATCTGCTCATCGGTCGAGTACGCAACCAGCGACTTTTCCGAGTCCTCCACCTTGCCGCGCAACTGCTCCAATCGCTCAGCGAGGAACGTGGTCGCAAAAGAGGACGCTTTCATGCGCCGCTCCTGCGTGCTGATGATGAACATCTTTGCGTACGTGTTGGCGATCTTTGCCGACAGCACCGGATCCTGCGAATCGTAATGGACGTAGACCAGGCGCGAATTGAGGATCGGCTCGACCACCAGACCGTCCAGCAACGTATCGGTGAGGCTGCGCTCGATGATCGCCTGACGCGAATCCACCGATTTACCGGCCTCGGGATTCTTCGCGGCGGCTTTCTCCAACGCCTCGTCGACCTGATCCTTGAACGCCGGCTCCTTGTCGAGCTTTGCTTCGCGGATCACCGCGCGCGCCAGCGAACGGCTCTGCAGCAATTGATACTGCGTTTGATAGAAGTCGCGATCCTGCGGTGATTCCACCGGCATCAGATTGTCGACATTCACCACGTTGAGCGAATCGCGCTCGATCTGCAGCGTGCTGGTCGCGCGGTACTTCTCCGGCATCAGCAGCGTGATGACCAGCGCCAGCAACAGTCCCGCCAGCGCGATGCCGAAGATCAACCAGCGCTGCGACACCAGGGCGCGCCAGTAATCGAGCAAGCCCACATCGGCAAGTTCGAGATGCCAGTGACGATGAGACGAAGAGGGACGATTGTCGGAATTCATACTCATCGGTATGCGCGCCACACCATCACAAGAGGAGTCATTTCCAGCATGGTGCGCAACCAAACGCGCGCATCCGAGCGGTACACAACGACGATATCGCCGCCGTAAATCTCAGGATCCGGATTGGTGCCCTTCTCAATCTCGGCCAGGTCGAACCGCGCAATCATCTTTTGCCCATTGACCATGCGGAACACGATGACATTGCCGCGGCTGGCCACGGTGCTGACGCCCTTCGCCTGCGCCACGGCCTGCTGGAGGGTCAGATTGGCGCCGACGACCGGATAGATGCCGGGCTCTGTCACCGCGCCGGTCACGGTGACGCGGCGACCGTTGGATTCCTGCACGAACACCGACACCTGCGGATTTTGCAAATAGCCGTTGCGATACCGGTCGGCCACCATTTTCTCCAGCTCACCAACGCTCATGCCAGCTGCGTTGACATCGCCGATAAGCGGCAACGAAATATGGCCGTTCTGATCGATACGTACCTGTCGTTCCAGATCGTCGATCTGGAACACCTTGAACAGCAGCAGATCGCCTGGAGAGAGTCGATACTCGGGTTGCACCGCAGACATTGCGAGCGGATCGGGAAGCGGCAACGACGTCGCCATGTCTTTCCCGGTGCTGCAAGCGCCCAGTGTCATCGAGCAGATCAAGGCCAGGCTCAGCGCTTGGCAAAATCGTCCGATCAGTTTCTTCATGCGTGTGGCTGGCTGCCTCGGTTGGGTGGGACAGGAGATCGCGCAGCATTCAACGGGCCAAACACGCCAGCACGAACGCACGACACAGAGTTCATCTCAAGACATTGGGATCACGACAGGTAATGCGTGTTGCACTGCACTATGGCACAGAACGATTGCGCTGCAAGACACCACACGCCATTTTTTTGACGGCGTTGGCCTATTGATTCAAGTTCGTCTATCACGCGTTAACGAACCGTGATCCACGTTATGGTCTGGCTTTTAGGTTTTGGAGCGTTTTCGGACACTTGGCATCATTCCGCAACCCAAGTCCATAGCGAGCTGGGCCGCAACGACCGAGCGCCAGCCTAGCGTTCATGCTGCGGCGCGATATGCCGATCTACATCTGCCGGGCAGCAGACGTAGTCACGAAGATGCAATATTGCGCCGCAACAAAAAAGCCCATGACAGACCGTCATGGGCTTGATGTTTTGGTCGGGGTAGCCGGATTCGAACCGACGACCACTAGTCCCCCAGACTAGTGCGCTACCAGGCTGCGCTATACCCCGAAGATGCTGCGCTCCGCCGTAGGGAGTCCTGCGATTATAGCGGCTTTGTGAAACTTTTTCCTAGCGGCGCAGCAGTTGCAGGACTTCTTCCAGCTCCATCCGCACTTGCTTGATGATCTGATTGCTCAGCGCCGACTCGCTTTTGGCACCATCGCCTTCCAGACGCAAGCGCGCACCGCCGATGGTGTAGCCCTGCTCGTACAACAGCCCGCGGATCTGACGCACCATCAGCACATCGTGGCGCTGGTAGTAGCGCCGGTTGCCGCGCCGTTTGACCGGCTCCAGGCTGGGGAATTCGGTTTCCCAGTAGCGCAGCACATGCGGTTTGACGTCGCATAGCTCGCTCACCTCACCGATGGTGAAGTAGCGCTTGGCCGGAATCGGCGGTAGCTCGCGATTACTGCCCGGATCCAGCATAAGCCTCCACCCGTTCCTTGAGTTTCTGCCCGGGGCGGAACGTCACCACCGTCCGTGCCGAGATCGGAATTTCTTCGCCGGTTTTGGGATTGCGACCGGGTCGTTGGTTCTTGCGCCGCAGATCGAAGTTACCGAAACCGGACAACTTCACCTGACGCCCCTGCTCCAGCGCATCGCGCAGCACATCGAAGAACGCGTCGACAAATTCCTTTGCCTCACGCTTGTTCAAACCGACCTCATCGAACAGACGTTCGGCCATCTCCGCTTTCGTCAATGCCATACCAATCCCCTGGTTACCGCCTCAACTCCGGATCCGGGCGCGATGCTCACGCTCGATCACGGCCACCACATCGGTGACGACTGCATCGACGTCCCGGTCGGTGAGAGTGCGCGAGTTATCCTGCAAAATCAAGCCCATAGCCAGACTCTTGAAACCTGGCGCGACCCCCTGCCCGACATAGCGGTCGAACAACTGCACCTCGCGCAACAACGGCCCGACCGTGGTTCGCACACTGGCCGACACTGCCGCCCAGCTCACCTCGTCCGGCACCAGGAAGGCCAGATCGCGGCGCACCGAGGGGAAGCGCGACAGCTCGCCGGCACACGGCAGCGTCCGCTGCACCAATGGCCCCAGCTGCAGCTCGAATGCGATCACGTCTACGTCGATATCCAGTGCCTTGGCCAGGCGCGGATGCACCTGCCCGATCCAGCCGATGCAGACGCCGTCGCGATAGATATCGGCCGACCGGCCCGGATGCCCGAACGGCTGCGTCGACGGCTGAAACTCCAGCTGCGCGCCGCTGGCCGCAGCCAGTGCCATCAGGTCGCCCTTCACATCGTGGAAATCCACCTTGCGCGCGGCCTCGCCCCATTGCAGCGCCAGCGCATCGCCGCACACCGCTGCGGCAACGTGCTGCGACTCCTGCGGTGCTGCGCCGGCATCGGCGGCCGCGGCGAACACCTTGCCCAGTTCGAACAGGCGCACCCGCCCGGCCTGACGGGCAGCGTTGCGGCCCAATGTGGCCACCAGGCCCGGCAACAGGCATGGACGCATGATCGCCAGCTCGGCACTGAGCGGATTGGCCAACGGCACCAGGCCATTGGTGAGCTGCCAGCGCTCCAGCAAGGCAGCATCGACGAAGGCGTAGTTGATGGTTTCCTGCAGTTCGCGTGCCACCAGCTGGCGGCGCACGCTGAGCTCGTCCAGTTGGGTTTCGCTCGGCATCGCGATGCGACTGGCGCCACCGGGCAGCGTGGTCGGCACCCGGTCGTAACCGTGGATACGCGCCAGATCTTCAATGAGATCTTCTTCGATGGCGATGTCGAAGCGACGGCTCGGCGCCATCACTTCCCAGCCTTCGGCAACGGCGTCGAGTTGCATGCCAAGCGCGCGCAACATGCGCACGACGTCGACGTCGTCGATCTGGATGCCGAGCACGCGTGCAATACGCGCGCGACGCAACAGAATGCGCGCCGGCTGCGGCAGATGCTGCGGCAGTTGCGCATGCACCACCGGACCAGGCGTCCCGCCGGCCAGTTCCAGCACCAGGCGTGTCGCCACTTCGATCGCTTGTGGCGGCAATGCCGGATCCACGCCCCGCTCGAAGCGATGCCCGGCATCGGTATGCAGACCGAGTTTGCGGCCACGGCCCATGATGGCGGCCGGGTCGAAATATGCCGACTCTAAAAACACATTGCGTGTGGTCTCGGTGACGCGCGTGTCCAGCCCGCCCATCAAGCCGGCCAGCGCCACAGGCCGCCCGGCATCGGCAATGGTCAGGAAGCTGTCGTCCAGCGTGACCTGGCGCCCATCCAGCAAGGCCAGCTGCTCGCCGGCACACGAACGGCGCACGCCGATCGGGCCGTGCAAGGTATCCAGATCGAACGCATGCATCGGCTGCCCCAGTTCCAGCATCACGTACTGGGTGATATCCACCAGCAACGACACCGGGCGCACGCCACTGCGGCGCAGGCGTTCGGCAAGCCATACCGGCGTTTTCGCAGCGGGGTCGATCCCCTCGATGACACGGCCGCAATACCGCGGCGCATCCTTGCCGGCATCCAGTTCCACTGCCAGCGTACGCGTGGACACCGGCGCCACGGCACCGGCGTCGAATGCCACCACTTCGCTGGCGCACGCGGCGGCCACGTCGAAGGCGATGCCGCGCACGCTGAAGCAATCGGCGCGGTTCGGGGTGAGCTTGATCTCGATGCTGGCATCGGGCAGCCCAAGATACTCGGCAAGCGCCTGCCCCACCGGCGCATCGTCCGGCAACTCGAACAGGCCGGCAGCGTCGCTATCCAGACCAAGCTCCTTGGCCGAACACAACATGCCATTGGACGCCACACCACGCAGCTTGGCAGCGGTAATGGTCAGCTCACCGATCTTCGCACCGACCAGCGCCAGCGGCGCCACCAGACCCGGACGCGCGTTCGGCGCGCCACACACGATCTGCAGCAACTCACCCTGCCCTGCATCGACGCTGCAGACCTGCAGACGATCAGCTTCCGGATGACGCATCGCCTCGACGATACGTGCCACCACCACCTGGCCCAGCGACTCACCCAACGGTATGACTTCTTCGACTTCCAGACCAATAGCCGTCAGCGTCGCGGCCAGTTCGTCGCGCGTGGCCTGGATCGGAACGTGGCTGCGCAGCCAATTTTCAGAGAATTTCATGGAGAGCCGGGATTCGGGATTCGGGATTGGGGATTAGCTAGAACGCGTCGACGGAGTCCGGGGCGGACCGGGGCACGGTTGCGAATCCCCAATCCCGAATCCCCGCCGTCAAGCAAACTGCCGAAGAAAACGCACATCGTTCTCGAAGAACGCGCGCAGATCGTTGACGCCGTAGCGCAGCATCGCAAAGCGCTCCACGCCCAGGCCGAAGGCGAAGCCGGTGTAGCGCTCGGGGTCGATACCGACGTTGCGCAGCACGTTCGGGTGCACCATGCCGCAGCCCAGCACTTCCAGCCAGCGCGTGCTGCCGTCGGGCTGCTGCCAGGCGATATCCACTTCCGCACCCGGCTCCACGAACGGGAAATAGCTGGGGCGGAAACGCATTTCGAAGTCGCGCTCGAAAAACGCGCGCACGAACTCGGACAAGGTGCCCTTGAGATCGGCGAAAGTGGAATGCTCATCCACCAACAGACCTTCGAGCTGATGGAACATCGGCGAGTGGGTCTGATCCGAATCGGAGCGGTACACCTTGCCGGCCGCGATCATGTGCAGCGGCGGTTTGTGCGCATCCATGTAACGCACCTGCACACCTGAAGTGTGGGTGCGCAACAGGCGACCGTCGCCGAAATAGAACGTGTCGTGCATCGCGCGCGCCGGGTGGTGCGGCGGGAAATTCAGCGCTTCGAAGTTGTGCCAGTCGTCCTCGATTTCCGGGCCGTCCGACAGCTCGTAGCCGAGCCGCGCGAAGATTTCGACGATGCGCTCGAGCGTGCGCGTCACCGGGTGCAGACCACCGCGCTCGCTGCGGCGGCCGGGCAAGGTGACATCGATGCGTTCGCCAGCCAGGCGTGCATCCAGCGCGGCGGTTTCCAGCGTGTTCTTGCGTTCGGCCAACGCCGCAGTCAGCGCGTCGCGCAACAGATTGATCGCCTCGCCAGCAGCCTTGCGTTGATCGGCCGGCAACGTACCGAGCTGCTTCAGCTGAGCGGTAATGCTGCCGCTCTTGCCCAGCAACGCGACACGCAAGGCTTCCAGTTGGTCCGGCGTCTGCGCCGCGGCAACATCGGCCAGCGCGCGCTCGGTCAGGGATTGAATCTCACTCATTGCACTTGCGCCTCAACTGCTAGCCGAACGGTGTTTCCGGATACACCGGAACGCATTGTCACTGCATTACTCTGTCATCGCCCACTTGGCGACTTCGCAAAAACGCAAAAGGGGAAGGACTCGCGCCCTTCCCCCTGCATCTCTGCGTTTCACCTCACCGAAAGCATGTAACACCTCAGTGCGACCGCTCGCGATGACTCGCTTCTTTCAGCAGTCCGCACATGGGTGTGCAGGCTCCTGCGAGGGACTCGCACTTACGCAGCCAGCGCGCCCTTTGCCTTCTCGGCCAGCGCGGCAAAACCGGCGGCGTCGTGCACGGCGATATCGGCCAGCACCTTACGGTCCAGGGTGATACCCGCCTTGAGCAGGCCATTCATGAAACGGCTGTAACTCAAGCCGTTGATGCGGGCAGCCGCATTGATGCGGGTGATCCACAGCGAACGGAAATTACGCTTCTTCTGCTTGCGGCCAATGTAGGCGTACTGCTGTGCCTTGATGACTGCCTGCTTGGCAACGCGGAAGACCTTGCGGCGAGCGTTGTAGTAGCCCTTCGCCAGGGTCAGAATTTTCTTGTGGCGGCGACGCGCCTGTACGCCACGCTTTACTCGTGCCATGGGTCAGTCCTCAGAGGTAGGGAAGCATACGATCGAGACGGCCAGCATCCTCGGCACGGACGTGATTCGTCTGCCGCAGGTTGCGCTTCCGCTTGGTCGCTTTCTTCGTGAGGATGTGGCTACGGTTGGCGTGGCCGCACTTGTACTTGCCGGAGGCGGTCTTGCGGAAACGCTTGGCCGCCGCCCGGTTGGTCTTGATCTTGGGCATTGCAATGTCCTTGATAGTGTTTTGTCACTGACACGGGCGGCAGTCTTGCGACTACGCTTTCCATCCTTGCCCTTGCCTGCTTGTAAGCCCTTGATCGAACACGATCCGGACAGGTCCTGATGCCGCTTGCACGGCGCCCGATAAAACCCGGCCGCGCAGTCTACCCGTTGCCGGGAATTGTTGCAACTGATTGATCTTGCAAACACAACGGACCCCGTCGGGGCCCGTCGGAGCGCAGAAGCAAATCCTCAGATCTTCTTCTTGGGCGCGATCATCATCACCATCTGACGCCCTTCCAGGCGCGGACGGGATTCTATGACGATCTCATCGCCCAGATCGGCCTCGATCCGCGCCGCCATCTCGCGGCCCAGCTCCTGATGGCTCATTTCACGGCCACGGAAGCGGATGTTGACCTTGACCTTGTCGCCCTCTTCAAGGAAGCGGCGCATGTTGCGCAACTTGATCTGGTAGTCGCCCTCGTCGGTGACCGGACGGAACTTGAGTTCCTTGATCTCGACCTGCTTGGTCTTCTTCTTGGCCTCGTTGGCCTTTTTCTGCTGCTCGAACTTGAACTTGCCGAAATCCATGATCTTGCAGACCGGCGGATCGGCCTGCGGCTGGATTTCGACCAGATCCAGGCCTTCTTCTTCGGCCTTGGCGAGCGCTTCGTCGCGCGACAACACGCCGACCATCTCACCGTCGCTACCGATCACGCGAACGCGCGGCACACGGATTTCTTGGTTCTTGCGGTTCTGTTTGTTGTCAGGGGTACTGATATTGCAATCTCCCAGGGGAATCGAACCGGCGCATCCGGATCATCCAGACCGGCCGGGGTTGGCTCACGCTGCCTGCTCTGCCTGCAGGCGTTCGATGAAGGCTGAGACCGTCATGGTCCCGAGGTCCTCCCCCGAACGCGTCCGCACGGCGACCGCGCCATTTTCCTTCTCACGGTCACCGACCACGAGCAGATATGGCACCCGTTGCAGCGTATGCTCGCGAATCTTATAACCGATCTTCTCGTTACGCAAATCGGCGCTGACACGGAAGCCTTGATTTGCAAGGGTTTTCCGTACCGCATCGACATAGTCTGCCTGCGCATCGGTGATATTTGCGACAACGACCTGGACCGGCGCCAGCCAGGACGGGAACGCGCCTGCGTGGTGTTCGATCAAGATGCCGATGAAACGCTCCATCGAACCCACGATGGCCCGGTGCAGCATGACCGGATGCTTCTTCTGGCTGTTCTCATCCACGTACTCGGCGCCAAGGCGGCCCGGCATCATGAAGTCGACCTGCATGGTGCCCAGCTGCCAGGTGCGGCCGATGGCGTCCTTGAGGTGGTATTCGATCTTCGGGCCATAGAAGGCGCCCTCGCCCGGCAGTTCCTGCCATTCCACCCCGCACACGCCCAGCGCGCTGCGTAGCGCGGCTTCGGCCTTGTCCCAGGTGGCATCGTCGCCCAGCCGCTTTTCCGGACGCAGCGCGATCTTGATCTGGATGTCGTCGAACCCGAACGCGGTGTAGACCGCCAGCGCCTGCTGATGGAAGGCGGTGACTTCGGACTCGATCTGCGATTCAAGACAGAAGACATGTCCGTCGTCCTGGGTGAAACCGCGCACGCGCAGGATGCCGTGCAGCGCGCCGGACGGCTCGTTGCGGTGGCAGGCGCCGAATTCACCGTAGCGGATCGGCAGGTCACGATAGCTGTGCAGGCCCTGGTTGAATACCTGCACGTGGCCAGGGCAATTCATCGGCTTGACCGCGTAGGTGCGCTTCTCCGATTCGGTGAAGAACATCGCGTCCTGGTAGTTGTCCCAGTGGCCGGATTTCTGCCACAGCGACACGTCCAGGATCTGCGGGCAGCGCACTTCGCCATAGCCGCTGTCGCGGTAGACCTTGCGCATGTACTGCTCGACCACCTGCCACAGCGACCAGCCCTTGGGGTGCCAGAACACCAGGCCGGGCGCCTCTTCCTGCAGGTGGAACAGGTCCTGTGCCTTGCCGATGCGGCGATGGTCGCGCTTGTCGGCTTCTTCCATGCGCAGGATGTAGGCATCCAGCTGCTTCTTGTCGGCCCAGGCGGTGCCATAGATGCGCTGCAACTGCTCGTTCTTGGCATCGCCGCGCCAGTAGGCGCCGGAAATGCGGGTCAGCTTGAACGCCTTGAGGAAGCGCGTATTGGGCACGTGCGGGCCGCGGCACATGTCCACGTATTCCTGGTGGTAGTACAGGCCCATCGCGGTGATGTCGTCGGACATGTCGTCGATCAGGCGCAGCTTGTACTCTTCGCCGCGCTGGGCGAAGACTTCGATCACCTCGGCGCGCGGAGTAACCTTCTTGATCACGTCGTAGTCCTGCGCGATCAGCGCCTGCATGCGCTGCTCGATCGCGGCCATGTCTTCCGGCGTGAACGGGCGCTCGCTATAGATGTCGTAATAGAAGCCTTCGGCGATGACCGGGCCGATCACCATCTTGACCTCGGGATACAGCTGCTTGACCGCATGCCCGACCAGATGTGCGCAGGAGTGGCGAATGATTTCGACGCCTTCGGCGTCCTTGGCGGTGATGATGCGCAGGCTGGCGTCATGGTCGATGACGTCGCTGGCATCGACCAGCTGGCCGTCGACCCGGCCGGCGATGGTGGCCTTGGCCAGACCGGCGCCGATCGACTGGGCGACCTGCATCACCGAGACGGGGGATTCGAATTCACGGCGGCTGCCGTCGGGGAGCGTGATGTTGATCATGGGCAAGAATTGAGGTCTGGTCTGGCTGCAGCGGTCGGCTGCCATGGGAGATCTGGCCATTGCTGGACAGGCTCGGAGGGGAATGCGGGAAGTGAGTCGAGACAGCGCCATGCAGCGCTCTGCGCGCTGGCGCAGACTGAAGGATCAGCGGTGGGCGGTGGTAGTGCTCATGTCGCACGCTGGGCCGGCGCTGGGCGCGGGCCACCTTCTCGCAAGGGGTCTTGGGCGTGAATGGTAAACCAATCAGCCGGCCGCTGCGTACGGCTGCACGGCGCCGGCGGGTGCATGGCATGATGCCGGCCACTTGTCCTGCCGTTGCCGACCATGGCCATCAAGGGTAAAGCCACCTCGCTGGATATCGCCTACCTGGCCGGCGTGTCGCAGCCGAAGGTATCGCGCGCGCTGGCGGCACCCCAATGGTCAACGAGGAAACCCGCAAGCGCATCCTGCGCATCGCGCACGAGCTGAACTACAAGGTGGACAAGAACCCCTCGCCGCTGCGGCTGTAATGACCCACCGGTTTCTGCACAGGTCATGCGGTTAATGTAGCGGCGTAGGCCGCGTTTGGGGTCATCATCTTCAGCGCTTGATGAGGGCGCTGTGGGTTGTAGAAGGCGATCCAGTCAGCAATCACGCGCAGTGCGTGAGTTTGGCTCTCCAAGCGATGCCGGTGCACGCACTGCTCCTTCAGCGTCCGGATCACCTGTTCCACCATTCCGTTCTGCTGTGGGAGCGACGCCCCCCCCCCGATTTTGAGTAGCACACCAGTGTGGAGTC
The DNA here is from genome assembly GCF_038405005.1 of Xanthomonas sp. JL1. NCBI lineage: Bacteria > Pseudomonadati > Pseudomonadota > Gammaproteobacteria > Lysobacterales > Lysobacteraceae > Xanthomonas > Xanthomonas sp. JL1. The sequence goes on from NZ_JBBYGR010000041.1 coordinate 25,224, forward strand.
CAATTCCCTACCCCGAGGAGATTAGACGTGAAGAAGCGTTTTTCCGAAGAACAGATCATCGGCTTCCTGCGGGAAGCCGATGCGGGCATAGCGATCAGGGACCGGTGCCGGCGGCATGGCTTCAGCGAGGCCTCGTACTATGTGTGGCGCAGCAAGTTCGGCGGCATGAGCGTGCCCGATGCCAAGCGGCTCAAGGACCTCGAGTCCGAGAACGCGCGGCTGAAGAAGTTGCTGGCCGAGTAACTGTTCGAGAACGACCTGATCAAGGATGCGCTGCGAAAAAAGTGGTGAGCGCACCGGCACGTCGTACGCTGGTGCGCGAGTGGATCGGGCGTGGTGACAGCGAGCGTCGTGCGTTGGCAGCGATCGGCATGAGCGCCAGTGCGCTGCGCTATTGCTCGCGCGAAGACCGCAATGGCGAACTGCGCGAACGCATCTGTGCGTTGGCGCATCGCCATCGCCGCTATGGCGTCTGGTGATCGTGGACGACGCAACCCACGAAGCGGTCGCCATCGACGTGGAGGGTGCGATCTCGGGACACGGCATTGTGCGCGTGCTGGATCGGTTGCCACACAGTCGCGGTCTGTCGAAGATGATCCGCACTGACAACGGCAAGGAGTGTTGCGGCAAAGCGATGGTCGCCTGGGCGCATGACCGGGGTGTGCAGCCAAGCTCATCCCGCCGGGCAAACCGAACCAGAACGGCTACGTCGAATCGTTCAACGGCCGGCTGCGCGACGAATGCCTCAACGAACACTGGCTCCCAACGCTACTGCATGCAGGCACGGAAATAGAACGCTGGCGACGCGAATACAACGAGGACCGACCCAAGAACGCAATCGGCGGCATGACACCAGCTGCGTATGCCCAATATCTGGCAAACACCGATATCGTCAACCCAGGACTCTAAACCCGGGCGCTACTCAAGGCGGGGGAACGTCGCAGCTGGACCAGTGGATGGCGCAAGTCGATCTGGTTCTCCAGATGCGAACCAAACAGCTCATCGGCAGGCAACTGCTCGGCGGCAGGACGGCGTGTCCGCATGGGCGAAAACTTCCAGAAACCAGGACGTAGCGTAACGAAAACTGGCAATTCCAGTACACCGAAAACGCAGATGAAGCCTTGCAATGGATGTGGTCTGGGGGTTTTTCAGGGTCGACTCAATACGCAACGTGCAGCGCTACGAGGCATGCGTAAGCGCAGAACAACTCGGATTCGCATGCAGAAAACCTGACCTAACGCATGCCAAAGCTGCAGCAACTTCTGCGTTGGGTCACGTTGGGGTCAGTGGCAGACATCGCTGCCGATGTTGAATCCACTCAAGCCGCAGTACCATCTGGACTTGGAGTGGTGGGCGGTACAGGGTTCGAACCTGTGACCCCTACCATGTCAAGGTAGTGCTCTACCGCTGAGCTAACCGCCCGAATCCCTCGCTAGCATTGCGCTGTGCAGGGCGCGCATTCTAGCGCAGGGATTCATCGACCACAAGCCCCACCCGCACCCGAATACTCCACTGCCCTAGGCCAGGCTTGCCGTTTTGAGCTTCTGGATCTGGTCGCGTATTTGCGCTGCGGCCTCGAACTCAAGATCCTTTGCGTGCTGATACATCTTCTGCTCCAGGCTCTTGAGCTTGCCGGCGATTTCCGCGGGTTTCATGGCGCGGTAATCGGGTGTCTCCTCAGCGACCTGACGCGACTTCGAACGCCCCTTGCCCGACTTCTTCTCGGCTGCATCTTCGCGCGCACCTTCCATGATGTCGGAGATCGGCCTCTCGACAGATTCAGGCGTGATGCCATGTTCCAGGTTGTACTCGACCTGCTTTTCACGGCGGCGATCGCTCTCGTCGATCGCTGCCTGCATCGAACGGGTCATCTTGTCGGCATACAAAATGGCCTTGCCGCGCAAATTGCGTGCGGCGCGCCCAATGGTCTGGATCAGCGAACCGGTCGACCGCAGGAAGCCTTCCTTGTCGGCATCCAGGATCGCCACCAGCGACACTTCCGGCATGTCCAAGCCCTCGCGCAGCAGATTGATGCCGACGAGCACATCGAATTTGCCCAGACGCAGGTCGCGAATGATTTCCACACGCTCTACGGTGTCGATATCCGAGTGCAGATAGCGCACCCGAATGCCATGCTCGCCCAGGTACTCGGTGAGGTTTTCGGCCATGCGCTTGGTCAATGTGGTCACCAGCACGCGGTCGCCGAGCTTGATGCGTTCGTGAATCTCCGACATGAGGTCATCGACCTGCGTGCCCACCGGACGGATCTCCACTACCGGGTCGATCAAGCCAGTCGGGCGCACCACCAACTCCGTAACCTCGCCAGCCGACTCGCGCAACTCGTAAGGACCCGGTGTCGCTGACACGTAAATGCTGCGCGGCGAACGCGCTTCCCACTCTTCGAACCGCAGCGGCCGGTTATCCAGCGCAGACGGCAAGCGGAAGCCGAACTCCACCAGCGTTTCCTTGCGCGAGCGGTCGCCTTTGTACATCGCGCCGATCTGCGGAATGGTCACGTGCGATTCGTCGATGACCAGTAGCGCGTCCGGCGGCAGGTAATCGAACAAGGTCGGCGGCGGCTCGCCGGGTGCCTTGCCGGTGAGATGCCGCGAGTAGTTTTCGATACCGTTGCAGAAACCCACTTCGGCCATCATTTCCAGATCGAACTGCGTGCGCTGCGCCAGACGCTGCGCCTCGACCAACTTGTTCTGCGAGTAGAGCTGCTCAAGCCGCTCTTTCAACTCTTCTTTGATGGTGTCTACCGCACTCAACGTGCGCTCACGCGTCGTGGCGTAATGCGTTTTCGGGTACACGGTATAGCGCTGCAGCTTGCGCAAGGTCTCGCCGGTGAGCGGATCGAACAGCGTCAGCTGCTCGATGTCGCCATCGAACAACTCGATGCGCAGGGCCTCGGTATCCGACTCGGCAGGGAACACATCCAGCACCTCGCCGCGCACGCGAAAAGCGCCGCGCGTGAGCTCGAACTCGTTACGGGTGTACTGCAGGTCGGTGAGATGACGGATCAACTGACGCTGATCGATGTGTTCGCCAATCGACAGGATCAGGCGCAGCGACAAATAGTCTTCCGGCGCGCCGAGGCCATAGATTGCCGACACCGTCGCCACCACCAGCGAATCGCGCCGCGACAGCAAGGTCTTGGTCGCCGACAAACGCATCTGCTCGATGTGTTCGTTGATCGAACTGTCCTTCTCGATGAAGGTGTCCGACGACGGCACGTAAGCCTCTGGCTGGTAATAGTCGTAGTAGCTGACGAAGTACTCCACCGCGTTGTGCGGGAAGAACGACTTGAACTCGCCATACAACTGCGCCGCCAGCGTCTTGTTCGGCGCCATTACCAGGGTCGGCTTCTGCACCTGCTGGACGACGTTAGCAATGGTGTAGGTCTTGCCCGAACCGGTCACCCCCAACAGCGTCTGTTTGGCCAGCCCAGCCTCAAAGTTGGCCACCAACTTGTCGATGGCGGCAGGCTGGTCGCCCGCTGGCGAGTATGGGGATACGAGCTGAAAACGGTCGGTCATGGAACGATCTCGGGGGAGGCTGCACGAATTTACGGAGGCCAACATCGGTAGAACCCTGACAGCCGTGCAAGTGGAGGCAGCGTTACTTGGCAGACAACCAATGTTGAGACTGCTTGCTCAACTTCAAGGAGAGGCGCAATGGATGCAGCAAGCTATTCGAACGCGAAAGGGTACACCGCAGTCCAGTTGCTCATCGTGATGGCGATCGTCGGAATCGGTGCAGCCATCGGTATACCTAGCTTCAAAAGCCTCATCGAGTGGCAGCGAGCGACCACCCGCGTGCACGTGCTGACCGCACATCTTGCGATGGCCAGAAGTTTTGCCGTGACACAAGGCGCGCCTGTCAGCATTTGCCCCTCTACGGACGGGGTTCGTTGCCGAACAGATCGCGACTGGAGCCACGGATGGATCCTCTTCAAGGATCCAGAGCGCGGCGTACAGCCGCAAAGCGCCGCATCCGTCATCAGAGTGGAGCATGCCTCCTCCACCGGCGGCCTCGACATCACCAGCACCGTCGGAAGATCCATCGTTCGTTTCCTGCCGAACGGCCGCAGCAGCGGCACGAACATCACCATCAGCTTATGCAGCAACGCTCGGCGACTCGCTGACGTAGTGGTCAACAACTCGGGAAGAGCACGTACCGTCCGCTACACCAGTTCTGTGAGCTGCATGGCCCGATAAGCAGGCGAACAAAAAAGCCGCGACACGTCGCGGCTTTTTTGTTTCATCTTGGCGCCCGAAGTTGGACTCGAACCAACGACCCCCTGATTAACAGTCAAGTGCTCTAACCGGCTGAGCTATTCGGGCGTGGAGGCGCATTCTAGACGCAACTTCGCAGCAGCGCAACACCTAGCACAAGCTACCAGCAGCCTGGAGTGGCAGTCGCGCTCGGCGTCTTCACCCCTGCCTGGTTCAACGTCAGCGTGCCGCACTTGTCGTTGGCTTGGCTGCCCTGAGGGGCAGCGGTCAAGGTAAAGGTCGACTGCGTGGTCGCGAGCGTGATGTTGTATTGCGCTGTACCACCTTCGCGCGGCGACTGGATGGTCGTCGACCCGTTTCCAAACTTGAAACTGGCATAGGTGTTGTTAGTCGTATGCGAGCGTTCCAACAACTGCGAGTATTCGACCAGGTCGGCCTTGGCCTGCGCTCGGCGAGACTTGCGAACATGGTCGGCGTAAGACGGGTAGGCGACAGCCGCCAGGATGCCGATGATCGCGACGACGATCATCAACTCGATCAAGGTAAAGCCACCGGCGCCAGCACGCTGGCGAAATTGCCTAGACAGGGAGCGCGAGAGGTCTAAGGGCATTGACAATCTCCGTTACTGAAGCTGGCGCCAGGACTGGCGGCCGCAAGGATAAGGAACATACATGGGTGCGGCACCGGCTACGCTGACGATCATCCAGCAGCCCGAACCTGGAGGAACAGTGGGCGCCGCAGAACCATCCTTGGGATTGACCTTAGGCTCGAGCCTGGGCACGACCGACACGCCCACGTCCTTGACCGGAGCATTGCCACCGGTGTTGAGAGAGATGCCCGCTGAACCGTTAGCGAGCGTAGACCCTCCGATGCCGCCCATTCGCACACCAGATAGGGCGCCCACGCCCGTTCTCGGATTCAGCCCGAACAACCAGTTCACACCATCGGTACTGCACCCGCTGCTGATCGCGAGCGGCGCATAGGTGGGCATGAACAAGATTCCCGATACGAGTTCCGGATAACCCACAAATCGTTCACCGGCGGGCAGATCCACGTACCAACCAAGCGACGTCGAGGGGGCATTGCCTTGCTGCAGGGATCGAGTAGTACCAGAAGTACCACTGCTGACAGAAAATGGCGTCAGGTTCGCCCTGGTTAGGGTTGTGGAGATCACCCCATCCACCTTATCCGTGAAACCATACAGGCTTTGCGTCTGCAGCGCGGAACTCGCCTGGTTATCTTTATCAAACGAAAAACTACCGGTGCCGAACAAGACCAGAACTCCACCGTTCTCTCCGGAAGCGGCCTGCAGTCCACCGGTGATTGGCTGACGGTAGTTCAAACCACCTTCGGAATAAGTCCCTGTCGTGAACGCGGGAACGGTCACTGATGTTGCGGTTGATGTGAGATCGAACTTCCAAATCGCTCCACGAAGATCGGCCGCATAGACCGTGTCAGCATATCCATCGCGCGTGCGAGCCGGCTTGTTGGTGGTCGGGTCGATCGTCAGATTATCGATACGGTCCAACACAATGAGATTGCCGAGTCCGTTGTTACCACTGATTTTGGTTGCCGCTGTTGTGCCTGCCGGCTCCGTTGCCTCGATCATATGAATCGTCGGCGTGGAACTGGTCCCGATATCGACCACGAACAACACCGCCTTGCCGCTGGCGCTAGCATAGCCGTTGCCGAAGATCGCCTTCCAGCTGACCGTTCCATTGGCCGCGCGCACCGGAACGATGACGGGCTTGCCGAGCACATGCCCGATGTTCGCGCGCACAGTGGCATCGCCACTGAGATCATTGATCTCCCAGAGACGGCTACTGGCGCCGAAGCTTGCCGGATTGGTGACGTCCAATGCGAAGACACCGCGACCACCCGCACCCGTGGTGCCGACCAGCGTCGTCTGCCAGGCGTTGTTGTAGTACGTATCTCCTACCGCAATCGGACCATCGACGAAGTAACGATGATCAAAATTGGGCAACGTAGATGACTTATTGACTTGGTAGGGCAGCAACAGATTTCCCATGTGGCCATATGACGTCGCGGGCACATACGCAAAGCGCTCACGGCCACCACCTCCGGTGACGGCACCAGTGCTGTCGATGCCGCCATCGACGGCATGCAGCATGCCGTCATTGGCCCCTGCGTACACCATATAGGCCTTATTGCGCTTGCTATTGAGATAGTCGGTATAGCTAGTCCCCAGCGTACCGCCCAAGCCACGATATCCATAGTCGTCGACCGGTGCACTGATCACCGGGGTGGAATTGACGATATCGCCGAGAACGGTGCTCCGGTCGCGGAACTTGCCACCCTGCTGAACTTCGCCACTACGGTCACCCAGTAGATAATTGGCGGCAGTCGCGGCGGTTGCACCAAGACTGGTCAGGTCCGACTGCGAGCAGAGCGATTGACTGGGATACAACGTCGCGGACAAACCACATAGACCGCTTAAGCTGATGCTCGTGCCATCGAATTTTCGCACATTACTGCCATCGTTGAAGTAAACATTGCGTGCACTGGCTGCAGGCATCTGTGCAGATGCCTCCCAGAGCGGAGTAAAGCGCGCTTCGCGCGTATCCGGATCAACCGAGACCTGATTGGCCTTCAGCTTGCTGGACCAATCCGTGCCGTTGTTGCTGATCTGGTACTCAGGAGTCACGGTCAACGAGCCTGCACCGATGCGCGCACCCGTCAACGCCAGCGTGCCAGACGGCGAGTTGGCAGCACTGGCGGCCGACAGCACTCGACGCATCGCAGCGGTCACTTCATTAGGGCTCTTGGCATTGATGAACTGACCACGGCTATTGATGGTGGCATGCCAGAGCTCATCGATCACGCGGCCATCATCATTCACCAGTGGATCGCCATCAGCGTTCCAGTTGGGAGCATTGGCATAAGGGTCCCTGGTGGCCGCCTGATTGACTTCGTAAATACTTCCCTGTGCGCCCAAGGTGATCGCATAGAAGTTCATATGCAGATCTTTCTGACAATCCAAACGCTTCCAGTCGGCGGATGTCTTGTCGAGGGTTGCGCACTTTTCGTCAACAGGCACCAAGCCGCCGGTGAAACCCTGCCCAGTCACCAAAGGCGTGTTTACACCAGAATAATAGCTGGCAGCGATGTCAGCGATCGTTTCGCTATAGCCGTCGGCAAATGGCAACGCAGGAAAATTCACAGTCCCTGTCGAGTCGGCATTTCCATACGTCGCACTAGGAACATTGGGAGAGGCTTGGGCATTGGGATTCGTATAACCATCGGTAAATAGCATGCCGCCGTTTTTTTGACATGCACGCAACACCGGCGCTCCGAAATCGGTTCGCCTGAACTGCTGGCCCAAATACTCGATAGCCACACGATTGGGCGTACCGCCAAGTGGTATGAGGTGATAGATCTGCTCGAACAACGTTTTACGCGAAGTATCGTCGCCGATGTCATACATGATCGGCTGCTTACGATTATTGATCGTAAAGTAACCAACCCGCATATTATCGACATTGGCCAATGTCCGTGACTCGGAACCAATAATGGAAAGAATACGATTACGATGATATTGGAACCAATTGGCAAAGTTATTTGATGCGTTATTAAAATCCGTAGTGGTCAAGTAATTTGACTTCAAAATCTGATATCGCCGCATATTGCAACCAGGCCCGCAAGCATTTGCAATAATCGGCCTATTAACATCATTTGAATTGTATCCTGTCGGTGCCGGAGCAGCAACAGGCAAGTAAAATGTCGCAGGAATATAGGAGATTTGCACAGAACAATTGGCACCAACATGGGCATTGGAGGTAATCGTTGACCACGCCCCACCAGTACCCCGCACTCCATCGAAACCATTGGAATTACAAATCCTGGCAGTGGAAGGTTCTGTCGTCCGATATCGCGTCCCAGAGGGAATCGTCATACCAATCACGAACCGGAATGAATTATCGCTAGTCACCTCCCTCGGCTGACCAAGCCCGACGATCGTGCCATACTTACTCATTCTTATTTGGCCATTAGCGTCGCCATAAACAGCGGGATCGCGCGAATCCGCCCGTGCGGCAGTAAAATCAGCCTGCTTCCACAAGGTCCGATCAGCCTTGGTCCACGGATCGTACTGGATCGCAGGATCAAAATAATTTGCATTATATGTGGGCGATCTTGCGAAACCAAATTGATCCAGCGGAGGGAGAGCAACGCCAATAGGAAAAGCCGAGTTATAATCCGGAAAAGGAAATAAGTAAACATAACAATCCTGAGAATCACGAAGACAGTTATCCTCACTATTAAAGAAACTTCCGTCAGCCTTAAAAAAACTTGAGTTACTAGTATTCCATTGAAGCCGCCCATCGCCGCCCTTGAAAATACGCTCGAAAGTCATCGAGTTCGAATCATCCACCACCACGATGAATGCCGGCGGGACCGGAGTGCCATTATTAAGTGGGGCCTGCACCAACTTTTCTTGGCCCTGCGCCGCGATCAAGTTGTAGACAAAGTAACCGCCCATCGTAATCAGGACGACGACGGAGGCAATAGCCGTTTTGAGAATGCGACGAGACATGCAGACGGCCTCAGAGCTTGAAGATGGAGTCAATCGACGCCGACGAAGATGCATCCGTCGTCGCATCGTTGGCGAAGGTGGTGATTTGATATACGGGAGTTACCGGATCTACCGTATTGCCCATCGCGAGCGAGCCTCCCCCGATGATGCATGATTCGATGCGCCGCACATTGACCGCCTCATGCACCGACACAGCCTTATTACGTGCCCAGGCCACCGGATCGAATGCGGTATCACAGTTTTGCTGGATATCAGTATCCGCAACCGTTGCGTCGCTGGGAGCGCTCTTGCGATTGGCGATGGCTTCAATCGCCCGCTCGCTCCTACGCGTCACGCCCTCGGCATTCTGGAAGGCGATGTTGGTCACCAGATAATTGGACGCCATTTTCTCCTGCATCCCTGCCACCTGCATGCCGGCGATCCCGATCAACGCCAATAGGATCAACATGATCAAGGCAACATAGAGCACTGCCCCACGGGGGCGGGAGGGCATTGGGCGGCGGCGAGCGACTGCATTCATTGGTCAATTCCCGAACAGGCGATTGCGTAAGGCGATCGTGGATTCGTACGTCATTCGGTAACGGCCATCCGTCTGGGTGGGCGGCGCAAACGAGACGCCCAACGCACTGGGATAACTCAACGCAGTTGCCGGGCCTTCGGCGGTAGAACGTGCGGGACTGCGTGCCAGGATGCCAACCTGAACTTGCCCGACCCGTCTCCACTGCCCCGCCGCGGTGGAATCGGTGTTAATAGAGACGTCGCTCGCGATCGCCTGGGTGCTGATGTTTCCCAACGGTGGCGAGGTATTGGATATGTTTGCAGTCTGATCGAGCCCGAACAACAACTGCATGTTCTCGATCCCTTCGACCAGCTCTTCCGGCGTGCCGTAATCGTCAACGCCATTGGACCGTGCGCGCATCAGTGCAGGCTCGCCTGAAGTCGCAGATGTGCCGACGTAATACACCAGCGACTCGGCGCGGTAGAGCATGGTCTGTCCGCTTGGGCGTGTGGAGTAATTGGACAAATTGGTCCCGGTGGCAGTGACCTTGCCGCTGACATAGGTGCCTTTGAACACCGTGGCATGATCGCAGTCCGCAACTCCGAACACGTTCGGTGCCGCTTGCCCCCCTTCTGTCAAACGCAGTCCGGCGGTGGCATCAAAGCCCACGACGCTATCGCTGCCTGTGGTCAACGCCTTGATCGGCACGCCTTCCGGGGCCAGGTAACGCAACACCAAGATATCGCTGCCACCGCGAGGATTGAGTTTGGTAATCGCAGCGGGCAGATTCACCGGCACTGCCCAGGTATCTCCGAGGGTCAGCGTGCCGGGCGGCTTGGTGTTAGGCGCCTCGTAGCCTTGCACGCTAATGCTGAAATCCAGCGGATGACCTGAACCACTGACCGCACCGGTATTGATGGCCGGATCCCCTTCCCCGCGCACAAAATGAGCCTGGTCGTTGACGCACCCGAAATGCCCGGCCATGCGAATGTCGCGCTGGAGGAAATCCATCGCGAAACGTCCGTTTTCCTGCGCACGCGCACTACCTTCGGCCAACATCGACGCGGTACGCGACGCAGAAAAGACCTGGATGACTCCCAGCATCAGCACCAGGCCGATGACCATCGCGATCATCATCTCCACCAAGCTGATGCCGGCAGCAGTGCGTTGGTTAGAAAAACGCCGCGTCATAGCTGCGATACCAGGGTGAAGGTAGTCTGGGCGTTGGGATTATTGGCATCCCAACGCTGATCCCCCCAACTGATGCCAACGGTGACCTGGCCGTTATTATTGAGAACGGTTGCACTGGCGCCTTCGCCCAATGCGCGCACGACCTGGCATTTCCAACGCGAGATATTGTCAGCGATGGCCACGCTCCCGAGAGGCCGACTGCAGCTGGCTGCAGTCACAGTGTTTGCGGAAAAGGTGGCATCGGTATACCAGGCAGACTGGAAGCGGTTGCTTCGCATCTGGTCCATCAAGTCATACGCCAGGTTGGTCGCCTGGGTGCGGTAGTTGGAACTCTGCACGAACCGCACATTCGCCGTCTGCAACAGCGCAAAGCCGAGCAGGCCAAATGCGAGAACGACGATAGCTATCAACACCTCAAGCAGACTGAATCCCCTGGTGAGAGAGGGCGAAACGAAGGGACGGAGCATCATTGGCAGGAGCTCTTCTGAGACGTGATCTGGCCGGCGGCATTAACGAACAGGGTGCGACGCAGCGCCTGCCCATCGCAGGTCACCGGCTGCAGCGTGATCTGTTGGTTGGTGGACGCGACCCTGCGCCCACGCCCATCGAAGGCAATCACGGCGCCAGAAGGACCGGTGCTGGACAGTGAGGTGTCGATCGCGACGAAGCGCAGGACCGTATCGCCAGTTTTGAATGCCCCATCGCCATCCGTATCGGCCCAGGCCAGCATTCCTGCCCCCCAATTGTTGTCGCATTCGGTCCCGGATGCGCTGCCGCAGACACCGCCACCACGGCGATTGCGAATGGCCTCACTGCGCGCCACCGACAGCAGACCGAGGGTCTCGTTGGCGCTGCTCGCGACTCGATTGGAGCGAAGCGTTCCGCGGAAGCTGGGAAAAGCGATGGTGAGCAAGATCGCCAGGACGACGATCGTGATCATGAGTTCCACGAGTGTAAAGCCGGCAGATCGGCGAAAAGACATTGAACGCTCCCCAGCGTGACGTGTGCAAGATGCTACGCCCGCCCCCTAGCAACAAGCACAAGGGGGACGAACGGTTGTTTCAGGGTCACCGACGCATGCGGCAGACGATCTTTCCGGCGAATTACGTTCCCCTACCACTTTTCGGCCATAGCTTGGAGATTCTCAAGCCCTAGGTCGCCACCCGATAACAAGGCCGGTAGTCCCCCGAGATCTTCATCCGCCGTTGCTCGACGAAGCCACGCAGAAGGTCGTCCAGGGCCTGCATGATCTCGGGATCGCCGTGGAGTTCGAAGGGGCCGAATTGCTCGATGCGGCGCATGCCGTCTTCCTTCACGTTGCCGGCGACAATGCCGGAGAAGGCGCGACGCAGGTCGGCGGCCAGGGCTGCTGCCGGGCGACCGTGATGCAGGTCCAGCGCGGCCATCGCCGCGTGGCTGGGCTCGAACGGCTTCTGGTACTCCAGCGGAATGTGCACCGACCAGTTGAAGTAGTACGAGTCCTTTTGGTCCTTGCGGTGCGCGCGCACCTCGTGGACCCCTTCGGCCATGCGGCGCGCCACGGCGACCGGGTCGCCAACGACGATCTCGTAGCGCGAGGCAGCTGCATCGCCAAGGGTCAGGCGGATGAAGCGGTCGATCTGCTCGAAGTACTGCGCGGCGATGGTCGGGCCTGTAAGGATCAGCGGGAATGGCAGGTCCGCATTTTCTTCGCGCAACAGGATGCCGAGCAGGTAGAGAATTTCTTCTGCAGTGCCGACGCCGCCCGGGAACACCAGAATGCCATGACCGATGCGAACGAAGGCTTCGAGGCGCTTCTCGATGTCCGGCATGATCACCAGATGGTTGACGATCGGGTTCGGCGATTCGGCGGCGATGATGCCTGGCTCGGTAACGCCGATGTAGCGGGTGCTGTGTTTGCGCTGCTTGGCATGCGCGATGGTGGCACCTTTCATGGGGCCCTTCATCGCGCCCGGGCCACAGCCGGTGCAGATATCCAGCCCGCGCAGGCCGAGTTCATAGCCGACCTGCTTGGTGTACAGGTATTCGTCGCGCGAAATGGAATGCCCTCCCCAGCACACGACCAGATTCGGGTCCAACGGCTGCAGGATGCGCGCATTGCGCAACTGACCGAACACGGCATTGGTGATGCCTTCGCTGGTATCGAGATCGGCGCGTTGCGCTTCGAGTTCGATGGCCATGTAGGCAAGATCGCGCACCACGGCGAACAGCAGCTCGGCCACACCGCGGATGATGTCGCCATCGACGAACGCCATCGCCGGCGCGTTGCTCAGATCGATGCGGATGCCGCGATCCTGCTGGTTCACCTGGATGTCGAAATCCGGGTAGAGATCGCGCGCGGCGTGCGGGTCGTCCGATGCGCTGCCGCTGGTCAGCACGGCCAGCGCGCAACGGCGCAGCAGCTCATGCATGCCACCGCTGGATGCATCACGCAGCCTGGCCACTTCGGCCTTGGACAACACATCCAGGCCACCACGCGGGTAGACCCGCGCATCCACCACCGGCAGCGCCCGCGCTGCTGTACTGCTGAGTTCCATAGCATGCTCCTGTCGTCGACACAGAACTTTAGCGTACTCACCCGCACAAAAGAAAACGGCCGGGAGACCCCGGCCGTTTGTGCAAACTTCGACACGCTAGCCAGCTTTAGAACTGGTAGCGGAAGCCCAGCTGCAGCGCCCAGCGCGAGATGCCCTTGTCGTCGTAGACAGTGGACTGAGCCGGCTCGTTGAAACGGTACACATACTTGCCGGTTGCAGCATCAATACCGCCGTATTCAACAACGCGCTTGAAGCCTGGGAAAGCATATTCGTCCACGCGGCCCCAGTTCTTGTTGAGAAAGTTGCCCACGTTCATGACGTCAAGCCAGATCTGCGCTTTGTTGCCATCGAAAAAACCTGGAAGTTCCTGCTCGATGTGCAGGTCGAACTGATTCACCCACGAATTACGCACCGCGTTACGACCGGCAAGTTGTCCCTGATGAGTGGAGAGATACTGGTCGTTGTTCACGTAATTCCAGAATGCATTCTCTTCAGCCGCACTTCCGAACAGAACATCGCCGCGCCCCTTTGGAATGTAGAGCAGATCGTTGGCTCGACCATCGCCATTTGCATCGTTGTCGAACGTGTAGCTGTACGGACGGCCGCTTCGCCCCTGATAGACCAGGCCTAACTTGGTGGCATAGTCACCAAAGAAGTTGTGCTTCCACTGCAAGGTGCCGAGGAAACTATCCTTGATCTCATACGCAGAAGTCGCGTTGACTTCTTCATTCGCCTGGAACGCTGCGGTGTTGAGCAGCTGCGAACCCGACGTGGAGCTAGTCAGACCGCTGACTTCCTTCGCGTTTGAGTAGGTGTAGGCCAAGCTCCATGACCAGTCGCTATCATTGAAGGGCTTGTTCAAACCAACAGTGAAGCTTTGCGTCGCACCCTCACTGGTCGGACGCGCAATGATGGCGTCATTGAAGCGCTGATCGCTATTTGCACGCGCCAGCGCATTGCCGGACACACGCCCCTGGTTGTCCCAGTTAGCGCGGTTGCGACCAACTGCGTTCCAGTAGATCTGGCGACCATCCTGACCAACCGCAGTCGGCGCACCCAGATTGAGCTGCTGGTAATAGATCGCCTCGTTGACCCTGGTAACCACACCTTCCAGAGAGCCAATGATGCCGTGCCACGGAAGCTCTGCATCAAACGCCAAATTGGCTTTCCAAACCGATGGCTGCCCGAGATCCTTGTCGACAAAGTCGACTGACTGGGTCGCGCCGCCGGTCCCAGTCGGCTGATTATTGACATCCGGGGTGAAACGGATATTGCCACGGGTGATTTGGGATGCGTTACGGAAATTGTAATCCGTGTAAGCCAAGCCGGTATTGGAGAATGGATTGGACAACCACACAGAAGCAGCAGCACCCTGGAACAGACCAACGCCACCACGCAACTGGGTCGGACGGTCCGCATCGAATGTGTAGTTGAAGCCGAAGCGTGGCTGCCACAGATCGTTACCATCGATCGTAGCGTCATTACGCACGCCGAATGCGTCGAATGCGGTCTGATTGAACTGCGGGCTGTTCGGAACCAGCTGTTTTTCATAACGCAGACCGAAGGTCAACGTCAGATTACTGTTGACCGCCCAAGTGTCCTGCACAAACAGTCCAAGATTACGCAAGCCCCAATTCGCTGCGATGTCATCGATGTTCCTGGTATTCGAGGACGAATAGCGGTAAGACACAGGCCTGTTGGCGCGGTAAGCGGCGATCGATTCGAAGCTGTAGGAGCCGAACACGCGCGGACCATACAGGTTGAAAATATCGTTATCTTCGTAGTCGAACCCGAATTTCACCGTGTGATCGTTGAGAAACAGGTTGCCTGCGAAGAAGGCGTTCCAAGTTTTGGTACGCAACTCATTGGCTTGGGTATTCGCCTCGGTACCCAGGTTGACCGAGTTAGCGCCGACACGGACATTGATGGCCGGCAGCTGCGAGGCAGCGGTACGTATCGCCGAATAGTCGCGATAAGACACCTTGGCCTCAGTAGAGAAGTCCTCGGTCCAATCGCTGAACAATTGCGCGGTGTAGGTCTCCAATTCGAAATCGCGCACGTAGTGGTACGAATTCAATGCCAACGAGCTGGTGCTGAATCCATTGAGGTTCGCAGTGCTTTGCTCGGACTTGCCATAGCGGAACGAGCCACGGTGCTTATCGCTGATGTTCCAATCCAGCTTGAAGCCCTTTTCCTCAGAGTCAGAATCCAGTGCAGGAAGCGCGAGCGTCCCTGGGTCGAACCCATACACATTGCGCGAAATATCAACGATCTCGTCAACCTGCGCCTGCGAGATGTTCACGGTATTGCTAGCTCCAGAACCAGTTGGACCAAAGCCGCTGTTACCGTTGAACACGCCCTTGCCCTTGTACTTCTCGTAATTCGCGAAGAAGAACAATTTGTCTTTGACGATCGGGCCGCCCAGGGTCAAACCATACGTCGCTTCGTTGTCGAACAGCTGCGGGCGAATACCGTTCTGATTCTTGCCTGACCAATCGTTGTCACGATAGGTGCCATAGACCGACCCGTGAAACTCGTTGGTGCCGGACTTGGTGACCGCATTAATCACGCCGCCGGTGCCACCGTTAATGGTGACGTCGTAGTTCGCCACGTCTACCGAGATTTCATCGATGACGTCCATCGAAAACGGCTGGCGCGGTGTCGGCAGGCTGTTGGATTCCAGACCGAAGGCGTCGTTGGTGCTGATGCCGTCGACGCGGATCGCGTTGTAGCGCGGATTTTGGCCGGCGATGGAGATTTCGTTGCGGGCCTTGTCGGTTTGCGCAACGCGCGGATCCAGGCGCACATAGTCCTGCAGGTTACGGTTGATCGACGGCAGCGACTCGATTTCTTCGCGGGTCACGTTGGTGCCGGTACCCATCTTGTTGGCGCTGAAAATGTCCGAGCCGTAGTTGCCGGCGATCGCCTGCACGGTGCCCAGCGTGGCCAGATCGCTACCCAGGGCGGCATCGACCTGATTGACCTTGTCCAGGTTCAAATACACGCCTTCGCGGGTGGTGTTGCCAGCACCGGAGGCGGTGATGGTGATGGTGTAAGGGCCGCCCACACGCAAGCCGCGCGCGTTATAGCGTCCACTGGCATCAGTGGTGGCGCGGCTGACCGTTCCGGACTCCACGTGCGTGATGGTGACTTCGGCATTCGGGACGGGCTGGCCGCCACTACTGGTCACCAAGCCGGCAACGCCAGCCGAGGTACTTTGCGCAAACACGGGAGCGGCGGCGAGCGCGGCGACAAGGCCAAGCGTCAGCTTGGACATGCGGAGACAACGGGGGTGGGTCATTTCAGTAGCCTCGATGCAGGTTGGCAGTGACAGAAAGGCGCAGTCAGCCCAACCGTTCCCGGGGGTGGGCTGCCGATGATCTGGGGTCCCTTGCCGTGCGGCTGGTTACTTCTGCAACTTTTAACAACAGATTAACAAGCTAAGACCTACCTGTGACGGCGACGTGACAAAGTTCACGTTCTGCAACACGCACTGCGTAGGTGAAGGTGCAAGCGCCAGATTGCGCAAAGTCGCAGCGGCATGGAGATGGGCGTCTCATCTCTTCAGCCGTTGAAGCACCAGAAGAGATCTGAGCGATCAAATGGCTGCCGTCGCCTATCGTCTGCGCGCGGCGCATGTCGACGTCATATGCCGACTGCACTTCGAAATATGACACCCAACTGCGATATCACCAAAAATGCGCATATGCACTTCAAAAGGTGACGGGCGGCGACCAACATCCGGTAACAGACGCCTCAGCTACCTTTCTGGCGATATGTCGTGCTGGTCAGCCGCCTGCGCTCATGGGCAGCGAGCACACGAACCAAGGCGAAAATGGGTTGGAGCGCCCCCCCTGCTCATGCTCCTGCACACACGCGATGGGACCCGAGGGATTTCTTCCCCACTAAGAGCGGCTAACAACACGGAGCGAGCAGCTGTCAGCTGGGCGCGGACGGCGCGCTCAGAACCACAGTGCAAGGGTGGTGCCTGCCGATTCCGAGCGCCGGCCGCGCCCGCCTGGCGGCTACGCAGTCGTTTTGTTAGCGGCTCTAACGCGCTAGATCGATGCCGGCAGCTTGAAGTACGTCCCCAGGCCGTCCAGGAACATCTGTACGGAGATGGCAACCAGCAGCATGCCCATCAGGCGCTCGATGGCCGTGAGCGCGCGGTGTCCGAGCAGTTTGTACAGCAGCGGTGCGGAGGCGAGGATCGACGAGGCGCCGATCCAGGCGATCATCAGCGCTAGGCTCCAGTCCCAAAGCCGCGTAGGCTCGTTGCTGCCCATGAGCATGACCGCGGCCATGCCGGATGGGCCGGCTACCAGCGGGATGGCCAGCGGCACGATGAAGGGCTCGCCGTCGGGGATTTCGCCCATCAGGCCTTCGGGCCGCGGAAAGATCATGCGGATACCGATCAGGAACAGCACGATGCCGCCGGCGATGGCCACCGATTCCTGGCGCAGATGCATCAGCTCCAGCGCGTATTTGCCGCACCACAGGAACGCCATCAACACGCACAGGGCGATCAGCAGTTCGCGCGCAAGCACGAAGCGCTGGCGCATGGGCGGCAGCGGCTTGAGCACGCTGAGAAATACCGGGATGTTGCCCAGCGGGTCGAGAATCAGGAACAGCAGCAGCGCCGCTGAAAGAATGGTCATACCGACGGACTCCAGATCGCACCGCGATGCGTCGCCCCAGCGGCGGACAACACGCTGACGCATGCAGGCGCGTAACGTACGGCATCGACCGCGTCGCTGTCTTCGTGATGGGTGAAAGCGCGTGCGCGCAATGCGGTGCGCATCGGGCCGGGTTGCAGGCCGCTGACGCGGACCGGGCCAGCGGCGGTTTCATGATGCAGGCTCGCGATGAGGCCGCGCTGCGCATGCTGAGCGGCGCCATATGCGCCCCAATAGGCCTGGCCGACGCGTGCGGGGTCGTCCACCACAAACACCACGGCTGCGTCGTGCTGCTGACGCAATAAAGGCAGGCATGCCTGGGTCAGCCACGCGCGCGCGGTCAGGTTGACATGCAAGGTGCGCGCGAAATCGGCGGGAGCGGCAAGTTCGGCCGGCGTCAGGCCGGCAAAGTCGGCAGCGCACTGCAGCAAGCCATGCAGGCCGCCGAGCTCAGTCTGCAACCGTTGCGCGAGCGTGGCGTAGTCGTCTGGTGTTGCGCCGGCCAGATCCAGCGGATACAGCAGCGGCTCGCTACCCAGCGCTGCAACTGCGTCGTACAGGCGTTCCAGCGGGCGCAGCTTGCGGCCAAGCAAGACCACCGTGGCGCCTGCGGCCGCGCATGCCTGTGCCGCGGCGGCGCCAAGGCCACCGGCAGCGCCGGTGATCAGCACGACGCGACCCGCCAAGGCGGCGGTTTGAGGCTGGGCCTGCACCGAACTCACGGCTGATAGGCCTCGCTGACGATGCGCTTGAGCTCGCCGACTTCAAACAACTCCAGGGTGATGTCGCAGCCGCCAATCAGCTCGCCATGAATGAACAATTGCGGAAAGGTCGGCCAGTTGGAATAGCGCGGTAGATTCGCACGCACCTCGGGTTCTTCCAGCACGTTGATGGTGCGCAGCTGGTCGGCACCGGCGGCCACCAGGGCCTGCACGGCGCGGCTGGAAAACTCGCACATCGGGAATTGCGGGGTACCTTTCATGAACAGCACGATCGGGTGTTGTTCGACTTCGGCCTGGATCCGTTCCATCACCAGCATTGGACTCTCCTGACTGGGAGCGGCAGGCCCGACCGCCGGGTCGGATAGACTTCCGCAAAGGCACGCATTGTAAGCCTTCAGCGCGACCTATCGCCGCACTCCCTTCGCTGCCACTGACATCATGCCGATCGAACACGTTGCACTGCCCTACTCCCGCGCGGCCCTGGAGCCGCATCTTTCCTCTGCAACACTGGGGGCGCACCACGGCGTCTGTCACCGCAGCGAGGTGGAGCAGCTCAACGCGCGCATCGAAGGCAGCGAGTTTGCCGAGCTGACGCTGGAACAGATCATCGCGCAGGCGCAGGGCACGCTGTTTCATCTCGCCGCGCAGGTGTGGAACCACAACTTCTATTGGCAGTGCCTGCGTCCGCGTGCTGGCGGCGAGCCGCTTGGACAGCTCGGCGAGCGCATCGCCAAATCCTTCGGCGACTTCGTGCATTTCAAACTAGAGTTCAATCGCATGGCCTTGACCAGCTTCGGCTCGGGTTGGGTGTGGCTGGTGCAACGCCCGGACGGCGCGCTGGCAGTGGTCGCCACACCCAATGCCTCCACCCCGCTCACCGGGCCGGACATTCCGCTCCTCGCTTGCGATATCTGGGAACATGCGTACTACCTGGACTACCAACAGGATCGCGCGCGCTACCTGGATGCGTTCTGGAAGCTGGTCAACTGGGATTTTGTCGCAAGCCGGCTGGGCTGACCTGACCGCTCAGCTTGCGTCAGCAGATGGGCACTGGTTCATCTGCTGACGAAGTTACCGAGCGTTTTCGAACCCGCACCACTGCGTCGTCGCGGAAAACGATTTGCACAGCGCTGGATCACCGCTGATGCGCTACGCGCATCAGCCTTCGTTCAAGCGCGCAACCACCGGCCCAACTTGCGCATCGCGCAGCAACGCCGCGCCTGCATCGCGCACTGCCAGTGCAAGCGCCTGCGTTGTCTCCGCGCGCAGTGTTGCGTGCCCTACCTTGCGGCCATTGCGGGCTTGTTTGCCGTAATCGTGCCAATGCCCACCCGGCACCGCCAGAAACGCGGTGGCATCCGGCATCGCACCCAGCCAGTTCAGCATGCAGGCATGGCCGCGCATCGCCGTGCTGCCCAGCGGCAAGCCAAGGACGGCACGCACATGATTTTCGAATTGCGAGGTTTCGGCGCCTTCGATGGTCCAATGCCCGGAGTTGTGCACGCGTGGCGCCATTTCGTTGGCAAGCAACTCACCGTCGCGCACGAACAGTTCCAGCGCAAACACGCCAACATAGTCGAGCCTTTCCGACACGGCACGCGCGTGCGATTCGGCCGATGCCTGCAGCGCCGCATCCACGCGCGCCGGCGCGATACTGGCCGACAACACGCCATCTACGTGCCAGTTCTCAGTCAGGGGCCAGGCACGGAATGCGCCATCGCGCCCACGCACTGCCACCACGCTGACCTCGCGCTGGAACGGCACGAACGCTTCCACGATCAACCCAACGTGTGCCGCCTGTGCGCCCAGTGCGTCCCACGCGGCATCGGCATCGGCGAGCGTCTTGATGCGGAACTGGCCCTTGCCGTCATAGCCGAAGCGGCGCGTCTTCAGCACGCACGGCGTACCGATCTGCGCAAGCGCTGCATCCAGGCCGGCGCGGTCGTCGATCGCGGCAAACTCCGGCACCGGAATGCCGAGCTCGCGGAACAAGGTTTTTTCGCTGAGCCGATCCTGCGCAACCGCCAGCGCAGCCGGACTCGGAAACACCGGCACCTGGACGGCAAGTTGCTGCGCGCTGGTGGCCGGCACGTTCTCGAAGTCGAAGGTGATCACATCCACCTGTTCGGCGAAGGCGGCAAGGGTCGCCACGTCATCGAAGGCGCCAACCTGCAGCGGCGCAACCTGCCCTGCGCAGGCATTGGCCGACGGATCGAATACCGCAAAGCGTATGCCGAGCGGCGCACCGGCCAGCACCAACATGCGCGCCAGCTGGCCGCCACCGAGAATACCGACCGTGGTCATTGACGCGGGTCGTCGCAGGCCATGACATCGTCGGTCTGCTTGGCGCGGAACTGCCCCAGTGCTTGACCGATCTGCGCCTGCTCGGGCGCCAGCATGGCCGCCGCAAACAACGCCGCATTGGCCGCACCCGCATTGCCGATGGCAAAGGTGGCCACCGGAATGCCGGCTGGCATCTGCACGATCGATAGCAGCGAATCCATGCCATTGAGCGCCTTGGACTGCACCGGCACACCAAGTACCGGCACCGCGGTCTTGGCAGCCAGCATGCCCGGCAGATGCGCCGCGCCGCCGGCACCGGCAATGATCGCGCGCAGGCCGCGTTCGCCAGCCTGTTCGGCGTAGGTGAACAATACGTCGGGGGTACGGTGCGCCGAGACCACCTTGACTTCGTACGGCACGCCCAGCGCGTCAAGCTTGTAAGCTGCGTGTTGCATGGTCTCCCAATCCGAACGGGAGCCCATCACGATGCCGACCAGCGGCGCGGAGTGGTTGGAGGTCATGGCCCTGCCCTGCGGTAAAGACGTATTCTAGCCAATCTCCACGCAAGACAAGACTTCGATGGATCGCAAATTGCTCGACCTGCTGTGCTCGCCCGACACCCGCCAGCCGCTTTCGCTGCTCGACGTCAAGGGCCTGGAAGTACTGAACGCCACCATTGCCGGCGGAACCCTGCAACGCGCCGACGGCACCGCCCAGACCCAGCCGCTGCGTGAGGCACTGATCACCCGCGACCGCAAGCAGATCTTCCGCGTCGATGACGGCATCCCGGTGCTGCTGGCCGAAGAGGCCATCGCCACCACGCAAATCGCCGACTTCCCCGAAAAGTGAGCCTACCCGTGCACACCGACGTGCCGGTCACGCCCCCCGCCGAATCGATCGACGCCGATGTGGCACGCGCCCTGGCCGAAGACATCGGCAGCGGCGATGTGACCGCTGCGCTGTTGCCCGATCGGGCCGACAGCGCCTATCTGCTGTGCAAGCAGGATGCGGTCATCACCGGCCGCCCCTGGTTCGATGCCACCCACCGCGCGCTCGACCCGCAGGTGCGCATCGACTGGCTGGTGCACGAAGGCCAGCACGTGGCTGCCGGCACGGTGCTCGCACTGCTACAAGGGCGCAGCCGCAGCCTGCTCAGTGCCGAACGCACCTCGCTCAATTTCATGCAGACGCTGTCGGCCACGGCCACCACCACCGCGGCGTATGTGGCTGCGGTGGCCGGGACGCGCGCGCGCATCCTGGACACACGCAAGACACTGCCGGGCCTGCGCGCTGCGCAGAAATACGCCGTGCGCTGCGGCGGTGGCGGCAATCACCGCATCGGCCTGTTCGACACGGTGATGCTCAAGGAAAACCACATCCGTGCCGCCGGGTCGTTGAGCGCTGCCGTGCATGCCGCACGCGCGCAGCAACCGCAGCTGCCGCTGGTGGTCGAAGTGGAAACGCTGGAGCAACTGCATGAGGCACTGCAGGTTGGTTGCACGCGTATCTTGATCGACGACTTCGACCAGGCCATGCGCCGCGAAGCGGTGCGTATCGTTGCCGCATTGCCGCTCGAACGACGCATTCCGCTGGAAGTCTCCGGCAGCGTGGATCTTGCCGGCATTCGCGCCGTTGCCGAAGACGGGGTGGACTGCATTTCGATTGGCGGGCTCACCAAGCACGTGCAGGCAGTGGATCTGTCGCTCAAACTCGGCCCGCCACCGACGCGCTGATTTCACGCGTGCGCGCAGCCGGCTCTGGCAGCCTGCCGCGATTGTTTTCGTGCAGGATCTGCAATGAGCGTAAAACCTTGCCAGTGGCTCTGCTTGTTGCTGGCAGGTGTTGGAAGCAGCGCTGCGGCTGCGGAGGTGTGCGATATCCCGCCACGGTTCGGCACCAGCCCCGCTGCGATCGCCATCGTGCGCAGCGCCTGCAATGAGCATCGTCTCTGGCAACGCCCGTTTATCGATGCCAAGGGTCGCGTGGTCAGTCTGGGCGTCACCGAAGCCGAGTCGGGTTATCTCGCCGACCATGGTCTGGTCGCCTGGCAACGCGTTGCAGGCTATTGGCGCGACAGCGGCACACTTGCATCGATGGGCGGCCGCCCCGGCGCTTCCAGCTGCGCGGCACTGGATGGTACGCGCTACACCGCCAGCGACTGCCGCGCGTTTTTGATCGACAACCCGTGGTCGGCCGCTTTCATTTCCTGGGTAATGACACAGTCGGGGCTGAGCGGTTTTCATCGCTCCGTACGCCATCTGGATTACATCCGCAGCGCCTATGACGACGGCGCCACCGGACCGTACCGGTTCACCGATCCGGCGGTCGAAAAGCCTGCGCCCGGCGATCTGCTGTGCCTGCTGCGCGGGCGCAGCACCGCACTGGGCTATGCCGGCCTGAAGGCTGCCCTCGGCGGCAGCGCACCGATGCCGTGGCAGTCGCATTGCGACGTGGTGGTGGCCGCCAATGTCGGCGGTGACCGCACGCTGTACCTGATCGGCGGCAATGTGTTCAACACGGTGATGATGCGCAAGATGCCGCTGGATCGCGCCGGTCGCGTGGTGTTGCCAACGCCGCAATCGGACAGCAGTCAGGAGCAGAATGAAGACAGCGTGGGCATCGCCAGCGAGTGCACGCCCGCGCACGAAGAACTGTGCGACTTCAATCGCCGCGACTGGGCCGCACTGCTGAAACTGCGGCCTGACGCGACAATGAGCGCACCGCCGCCGAGTGCGCCATTGCCGACACCCGGCATCGTGCCCACAGATCAGGCAATGCCGCCAGGCTTCCCGCGCGTTGTGCCGCCGCGTCCGGAGACGCAGCCTGCGCAGACGTAACAACAGCAACCTGAGTAAAGACGGATTCAAAGCCTCTCTCCTGCGGGAGAGGGATTGGGGTAAGGTACGGTGCGAAGCCCTTGTTCGCCCTCACCCAATGCGGCTTTGCACGCCCCCCCCCCGTCCGGCGCTGCGCGCCACCTTCTCCCGAGCTGAGAAGCAATCCAAGCCCCTCACCTGCAGGAGAGGGGTTGGGGTAAGGGTGCGGGCGAAGCCACTTACATTCCGAATATCACGAGGCTTTGCACGTACCCTCATCCGCCCCTTTGGTGCCCCTTCTCCCGGAAGGAGAAGGGGTCAAGCACACAACAAAAAAGCAGGCCGAAGCCCGCTTTTCCGTCGTGCATCACACGCGATGCATGAGACAGCAGCGATTACTCGGCCGAAGCCGGAACGCCTTCGCCTTCTTCCACTGCCTTGATCGACAGACGGATGCGGCCCTGCTTGTCCACTTCCAGCACTTTGACGCGGACCAGATCGCCTTCCTTCAACTTGTCGCCGACCTTCTCCACGCGCTCGCTGGAAATCTGCGAGACGTGCACCAGACCGTCCTTGCCCGGCAGGATGGTGACGAACGCGCCGAAGTCCATGATCTTGGCGACCTTGCCTTCATAGATGCGGCCCGGCTCCACGTCCGAGGTGATCTGCTCGATGCGTGACTTCGCAGCCTGCGCGGCAATCGCGTTGACCGAGGCAATGATGATCGTGCCGTCGTCCTGGATGTCGATCTGCGTACCGGTTTCCTTGGTGATCGCCTGGATGGTCGAGCCGCCCTTGCCGATCACTTCACGGATCTTGTCCGGGTGAATCTTGATGGTCAGCAGGCGCGGCGCGTAGTCGCTCAGTTCCTGACGCGGTGTGGTCAGTGCATGCGCCATCTCGCCCAGAATGTGCAGACGACCAGCCTTGGCCTGCTGCAATGCCTGCTTCATGATCTCTTCGGTGATGCCTTCGATCTTGATGTCCATCTGCAGCGCGGACACGCCTTCGGCAGTACCGGCCACCTTGAAGTCCATGTCGCCCAGGTGATCTTCGTCGCCCAGGATGTCGGAAAGCACGACGAAGTCGTTGCCTTCCTTGACCAGGCCCATCGCGATACCGGCAACCGGCGCCTTGATCGGCACACCGGCGTCCATCAGCGCCAGCGAGCTACCGCACACCGATGCCATCGAGGACGAACCGTTGGACTCGGTAATTTCCGAAACCACGCGGATGGTGTACGGGAATTCTTCCAGGCTCGGCATCACGGCAAGCACGCCGCGCTTGGCCAGACGGCCGTGACCGATTTCGCGACGCTTCGGTGCACCGAAACGACCGCACTCGCCTACCGAGTACGGAGGGAAGTTGTAATGGAACAGGAAGTTTTCCTTGTACTCGCCCGAGACTGCGTCGATGACCTGACCGTCGCGTGCGGTGCCGAGCGTGGTGATCACGATCGCCTGCGTCTCGCCGCGGGTGAACAGCGCCGAGCCATGGGTCCGCGGCAGCACGCCGGCCTTGGCGCTGATCGGACGCACGGTATCCAGTGCACGGCCGTCGATACGCACCTTGGTGCTGAGCACCGAGCCACGCATGGTCTGGTATTCCAGCTCGCCGAATTCCTTGGCCAGATCACCGGCAGCCCAGCCTTCGATCGTGGCGCGCGGCGCCAGCGCACCCAGCACGTCCTTCTTGATCGCCGAAATCGCATCGCGGCGCTGCAGCTTGTCGCGCACCTGGAAAGCCGAAGCGAGCTGGTCGCCCACTGCTTCCTTCAGCGCGGCGATCATGCCGTCGTTCTTCGCCGGAGCCACCCAATCGGACGGCTTGGTGCCGGCTTCGACGGCCAGCTCGTTGATGATGTTGATGACTTTCTGCATTTCGCGATGGCCGAACGTCACCGCGCCCAGCATCACTTCTTCCGACAGCAACTCGGCTTCGGACTCGACCATCAGCACCGCATTGGCGGTACCGGCCACGACCAACTCCAGCTGCGAATCCTTCAGATCGGTCACGGTCGGGTTGAGGATGTATTCGCCATTCTTGTAACCGACCTTCGCCGCAGCGATCGGGCCGTTGAACGGAGTGCCGGCCAGCGACAGCGCGGCCGATGCGCCGATCAGCGCGGCGATATCGCCGTCGATGTCAGGGTTCATCGACATCACCGTGGCGATGATCTGCACTTCGTTCTTGTAGTCCTCCGGGAACAGCGGACGGATCGGACGATCGATCAGGCGCGAGATCAACGTTTCCTTCTCGGTCGCACGTCCTTCGCGCTTGAAGAAGCCGCCCGGGATGCGGCCGCCGGCGTAGAACTTCTCCTGATAATCGACCGTCAGGGGAAAGAAGTCCTGCCCTTCGCGCGCGCTCTTGGCGGCGACGGCGGTGACCAGCAGTACGGTGTCGTCGAACTTGACGATGACGGCACCGCCTGCCTGGCGAGCGATTTCGCCCGTCTCAAGGGTGACGGTGTGCTTGCCGTACTGGAAGGTTTTGGTGATTTTTGCCACGGAGGTTTTTCCTTAGGTGTCACTGTCTGCGTTGGACCGTCGTCGACCCATGCCGAAAACGGGCGGCCGGGAGGCTCCGGCCCAAGGTTGCGTGTTGCGAAAACGGAGTGCGATTGACCAAAACAAAACCGCGGCGCATCGATGCGCCGCGGCGGTAGGACTCGATTAGCGGCGCAGGCCGAGCTTCTCGATCAAGGACTTGTAACGCTCGTTGTCCTTCTTCTTCAGGTAGTCGAGCAGGCTGCGGCGACGGTTGACCATCTGCAGCAGACCACGACGGCTGTGGTGATCCTTCTTATGGGTCTTGAAGTGACCGGTCAGCAGTTCGATACGCGCGGTCAGCAGAGCGACCTGCACTTCCGGCGAACCGGTGTCCTGAGCGCTGCGCTTGTTGTCTTCAATAACTTTCTGGGTGTCGACAGACATGATGTGTTCTCGATAGATGCGTGGTCGACAGGAACGTGCGTGACGCACCGCCGGACTCGCCGTTTGCTTGGGATGAGCGCGCTTTGCGCTGAGGTGCCCCGATCGGAGCCGCGAAATTGTACCGTTGGGCGGCCCAGGGAACAAGTTGACAAAATCTTAACATACTGAAATCTCATTCAGTCCATTGAACAATCGCTGTGGCGACAAGCGTCCATCCGCATCCACCAAGCCCAGCCCCGAGGGGCTTCCGTCGGGCCCGAACACGGCCACCTGGCCAGTCGGGAATGCGGCATCGCGCAAGCGCTGCCCCATGCGGAAACGCGCCGCGAGAGCCGCATCGAGCACGATCCGCGCAAAATCGGCCAGGCCGGCCTCGATCGGCAGCAACACCGTCTGCGCCTCGGCGCCGGCTTCCAGCGCTGTCGCCAACCCCTCCAGCGTGATCATTTGCGGAGCACGAAACGGCTCCACCCAGAGTCGACGCAACGACGCGATATGCGCGCCGCAGCCCAGCACCTCGCCGAGATCGCGCGCCAGGCTGCGGATATACGTCCCCGAACCGCAGGTCACGCGCAGCGTCAAACGCGGCGCGCTGTAGCCCAGCACTTCGATCGCCTGCACCTCGACCTCACGTACCGGCGCGTCAATGACCTCGCCACGCCGCGCCTTGGCATACAGCGGCTCACCGCCTTGCTTGAGTGCGGAATAGATCGGCGCCTGCTGCTGGATGCGGCCGATGAAAGCCGCCAGCGCCACCTGCAGATCGGCCTCGCTCACGTCGGGTACCGCACGTTCGCGCAGCGGCTCGCCGTCGGCATCATCGGTATCGGTGGTGACGCCCAGCACGATCTCGGCGTCGTACGCCTTGGCCGACCCGAGCAGCAGTCCGGCGATCTTGGTGGCTTCGCCAAAGCAGAGCGGTAGCAGGCCGGTGGCCAGCGGGTCCAGGCTACCGGTATGGCCACCTTTCTCTGCACGCAATAAGCGGCGCGCGGCCTGCAATGCATTGTTGGAACTGAGCCCGGCCGGCTTGTCCAGCAACAGGATGCCGTGCAACGGGCGGTAAGCGATGCGGGGTTTCAAAAGATCGATGCTCGAATCGGGTGCTGTGCGCGCCCGCGGAAATCAGGGCCGCAGCAGAGGCGGCAGGCCGTAACAGCGCTCAGCGCTGTTCGGCGTCTTCGTCACTGGACGTCGCCCCAGGGCCAACGTCGTCCAGGTCACGCAACAGATTGTCGATGCGTTCGCCGCGATCGACCGAATCGTCGTAATGGAAGTGCAGCTCGGGCACATGGCGCAACTTCATTGCGCGCGCCAACTGCGTGCGCAGCTGCCCGGCGATGTCCTTGAGCCCCTTGACCGCTTCGGCCGAACGCTCCTGCTGCAACGCAGTCACGAAGACCTTGGCGTGCGCCAGGTCGCGGCTGATTTCGACGTCGGAGACGCTGACCGACGGCAGGCCGTGGTCGCGCACGGCCGCGTGCACGATCGTGCCGAGGTCGCGACGCACCTGCGCAGACACGCGGTCGGTGCGATGGAATGATTTGGTTGCCATGGTCGTGGACCTTGTTGATTCGGAGGGCCAGTCGGCACCGAAGCCAAAAACGAATGCGGGCGGTCATGCCGCCCTCGCCTTGCAGAACCTGCATTGGACAACTCCGCAGAGCGGAGTCCGGGGCCCACAGGCCCCGTCCGCCATTACAGCGTACGCGCCACTTCGATACGCTCGAAGCACTCGATCTGGTCGCCGGCCTTGACGTCGTTGTACGCCTTCACGCCGATACCGCACTCGTTACCGTTGCGCACTTCGTCGACGTTTTCCTTGAAACGACGCAGCGATTCCAGCTCGCCTTCGAACACCACGACGCTGTCGCGGAGCACGCGGATCGGCTTGCTGCGCTTCACCACGCCTTCGATGATCATGCAGCCTGCAACCGCGCCGAACTTCGAGCTGCGGAACACGTCGCGCACCTGCGCAATACCCATGATCTCTTCGCGGATTTCCACGCCGAGCAGACCGGATGCCACCTGCTTCACCTGGTCGATCACGTCATAGATGATCGAGAAGTAACGCAGATCGACACCGTTGGACTCGACGATCTTGCGCGCAGACGCATCCGCACGCACGTTGAAGCCGATGATCGTGGCCTTGGAAGCCGCGGCCGAATTCGCATCCGACTCGGTGATGCCGCCCACGCCGGAGTGGATCACGTTGATGCGGATGTCCTCGTTGGACAACGCCACCAGCGACTGCTTGAGTGCTTCCACCGAACCCTGCACGTCGGCCTTGATCACCAGATTCAACACCTGCTGACCTTCACCCTTGCCCATCTGGGCCAGGATGTCTTCCATGCGGTTGGTGGCCGAGGCCACCAGACGCGATTCGCGGCGCTTGGTTTCGCGCTGCTGCGCCACGTCCTTGGCCAAACGCTCGTCGTCGACAACCACGAAGTCATCGCCGGCTTCCGGCACGCCGGACAAGCCGAGCACCTGCACCGGAATCGATGGGCCCGCCGAGCCCGGCTGATGGCCGGTTTCGTCGAACAGCGCACGCACGCGGCCGTACTGAATGCCGCACACCAGGTAGTCGCCACGCTTCAGCGCGCCCTGCTGCACCAGCACCGTCGCCACCGGGCCGCGGCCCTTGTCCAGCGAGGATTCGATGACCGTACCGCTGGCGCGGCCTTCGGCCACCGCCTTGAGTTCCAGCACTTCGGCCTGCAGCGAAATCGCGTCCAGCAGCGTGTCCACGCCGGTACCGACCTTGGCCGACACTTCGATGAACTGGGTATCGCCACCGAAGTCTTCGGCTACCACGTTTTCGGCCAACAGCTCGTTCTTGACCCGCAGCGGATCCGCGCCGGCCTTGTCGATCTTGTTGACCGCCACGATCAAAGGAACGCCTGCCGCCTTGGCATGCGCGACCGCTTCCTTGGTCTGCGGCATCACGCCATCGTCGGCCGCAACCACCAGCACCACGATGTCGGTGATCTTGGCACCACGGGCACGCATCGAGGTAAACGCGGCATGGCCGGGCGTATCCAGGAAGCTGATGACGCCACGATCGGTTTCGACGTGGTACGCACCGATGTGCTGGGTGATGCCGCCGGCTTCGCCCGAGGCGATCTTGGTGCGACGGATGTAATCCAGCAGCGAGGTCTTGCCATGATCGACGTGACCCATGATGGTGACCACCGGCGGACGCGTCGTGGTGTCGCCCTGCGCGTCTTCGGCGTGCGCCAGCAGCGCGTCCTCGAAATCGGCATTGTCGGCACGCACGGCCTTGTGGCCGAGTTCTTCGGTCACCAGCGCGGCGGTGTCGTGATCGATGCTTTGGGTGATGGTCGCCATGACGCCCATCTTGAACAGCGCCTTGACCACGTCGCCGCCCTTGAGCGCGAGCTTCTGCGCCAGGTCTGCAACGGTGATGGTCTCACCGATCGCCACTTCACGCACCACCGGCGCGGTGGGACGCTCGAACCCGTGCGGGCCGCTGTTGGCCTGGTTGCTGCCACGACCGTTGTCGTTGCCACGGCGCGAGGACGACGAACCCGGACGACCGGTCGGCTTGCCACGCACGTTGGAACGACGCGCACGATCGGCCGCGGACAGATGCAACTGCCCGGCGAAGCGCTTGGTCGCATCGTCGTCTTCGACACCGGCCACCATGACGTGCGAACCGCGCGTCTTGTGCTTGGCGGCGTTGTTGCGGTCGTCCGGACGTGCCGGCGTTGACGGACGCGAGGCCGGCGATGCGCCACCCGGACGCGAAGGACGCGGTGCGGAAGACGGCGACGACGGTGCGCGTGCAGCAGGCGCTGCGGCAGACGGTGTCGGCGCAGCAGCCACCGGCGCCGGCGCCGGCGCACTGGCAGCCGCAGCGGCTTCCTCGGCAGCCTTGCGCTCGGCTTCTGCGCGGTCCTTGGCGGCCTGCTCTTCGTCGCGCTTGCGTTGGATTTCCTCGTCGCGCACGCGGTCGCTTTCGGCGAGGCGCTGCTGCTCATCGAGGTTGCGCTGACGCGAAGCGGCGAGCTTGGCCAGGATGTCTGCGCGCTCTTCGTCCGGCGTCATCGGCGTGGCACGGCCACTGCCTTCGTTCTCGGACTTTACGTAGGTACGCTTCTGCCGCACTTCCACGTTGACCGTGGTCTTGGTGCGGCCGGCGCTGACAGTGACCTCCTGCAGCTTGCGCCGATTGAGCGTGATCTTCTTGGCTGCTTCGCTCGCCGCTTCGGCGGGCGTTTCGGCCTTGCCATGCGTGCGACGCAGGAAGCCAAGCAGTTTCATCTTCTCGGTGCTGGTCACGACCTGGTCGGGACCGCTGAACTTCATTCCGGCCTCGGCCAGTTGAACCAGCAGTTTATCGACCGGCGTATTGACCAGTTCGGCAAGCTTGCGGATGGTGGTTTGCTGCGACATTCGGATCCTATGATCTGGTTGGCGCCCCCTCGCCCACAGCAAGGGAAACGCTGATTCTAAGCCCTGATGGGGTCAGGGCGCGGTTCATTGCCGGCTCATTCGCCGCGCTCCAAACGGGCGATCTCCTCGGCGCGGGCCGCCAGGATCAGCGCCGCGGCGCGCTCCTGGGTCAAACCCTCGATGCCGAAGTCGACGATCTCGTCCGCAGCCAGGTCGGACAAGTCCTCGCTGGTGCGCACGCCGTGCTCGGCCAGCGCAACTGCCGTCTCCTCGTCCATCCCCTCCAGCGCCAGCAGGTCCTCGGTGGGCTGAGTTCCTTCCAGGCCTTCTTCTTCTGCCAGCGCGGCGTTGAGCAGCGCATCGCGGGCACGGGCGCGCAATTCTTCGACGATGTCTTCGTCGAAGCCTTCGACCGCCAGCAACTCGCCAACCGGCACGTAGGCGATTTCTTCGACCGTGTTGAAGCCTTCGGACACCAGGATCGCGGAGATTTCTTCGTCCACTTCCAGGCGATCCATGAACAGCTTGCGTGCCGCTGCCTGCTCGGCCTCGGACTTGGCGGCCACCTGATCAGCGGTCATCACGTTGAGCTGCCAGCCGGTCAGGCGGCTGGCCAGACGCACGTTCTGGCCGCCCTTGCCGATCGCCTGCGCCAGGCGGTCTTCTGCCACGGCCAGGTCCATCGAGTGCTTGTCTTCATCGACGATGATCGACTGCACTTCGGCCGGCGCCATCGCGTTGATGACGAAGTTGGCCGGATTCTCGTTCCACAACACGATGTCCACGCGCTCGCCATTGAGCTCGTTGGAGACCGCCTGGACGCGCGAACCACGCATACCGATGCACGCGCCGATCGGATCGGTGCGGGCGTCGTGCGCGATCACGGCGATCTTGGCGCGGTCGCCCGGATCGCGTGCGCAGGCATTGATCTCGACCAGGCCCTGGCCCACTTCCGGCACTTCAAGCTTGAACAGTTCGATCATGAATTCCGGCGCGGCGCGGCTGATGAACAGCTGCGGGCCACGCGGCTCGGAACGCACTTCGGCCAGATAACCGCGGACGCGGTCGCCGGGACGCAACACGTCGCGCGGAATGCCCTTGTCCTTCGGAATGAAGGCTTCGGCATTGCCGCCCAGATCGACAAAGATATTGCCGCGCTCGGCGCGCTTGACCACACCGGTGATCAACTCACCGACGCGATCCTTCCACGCATCGACCACCTGCTGACGCTCGGCTTCGCGCACACGCTGCACGATCACCTGCTTGGCAGCCTGCGCGGCGATACGACCGAAGTCTGGGTTTTCGATCTGTTCTTCGATGTAGTCGCCCACATCCACGCCGTCGGCTTCGTCGATGGCATCCATCAGACGCACCTGGCGGTCCGGGGATTCCATCACCACGTCATCGGCAACCACTTCCCAACGACGGTAGGTTTCGTAGGTACCGTCCTTGTGATCGATGGTGACGCGGGCCAGCACGTCCTGGTCGGGGTAGCGCTTCTTCGCTGCGGAAGCCAGCGCGGCCTCGATCGCATCGAAGATCACTTCGCGCGGCACGCCTTTTTCATTGGCGACCGCATCCACTACCAGCAAAAGTTCCTTACTCATTTCGTCACTCCGCGCGCGGCTTGCCAGCCGCCGACTCGTTGGATGGTTTCTTCTTCTCGTGCCCGGTTTTTTTCGGGCCGGGCTTATTCGGTTTCTGCGGTGCCAGGCCCAACGCGACCCAATCCGGCAGGATGCGCGCCTTGTCGATGTTATCGAAGCCGATCTGCACGTCCTTGCCGTCGATGGCAAACACCACGGCGCCAGCCTCGGCATCGATACGCAGGATTTCGCCCTGGAAGCGGCGCCGACCATCCTGCGCCAGCTTCAAGACAATCTTCGTGGATTCGCCGGCATGGCGCGCGAACTGTTCCAGCGTGAACAGCGGACGATCCACACCCGGCGATGACACTTCCAGGGTGTAGTGGCCGCTGATCGGGTCTTCCACATCGAGCTGGGCCGAGACTTCACGGCTCACGCGCTCGCAATCGTCGACGTTGATGACACGCTCGGGCTGTTCGGCCAGCGGCACATCGATATACAGGCGCAATGTGGCGCCACCTGGAGCGGGGAGATATTCCACGCCCAGCAGTTCCACGCCCAGGGAGTCAACCGTTGGACTCAGCAGATTCGCGATTTCAGTCGCTTTTTCGCTCACAGACTGCCCTAATCAGATGATTGCCAGTAAAACCCCGGCAACCGGCAGCAAACTTTCCGGTTCCGGAAAAAACAAGGGGCCCGATGGGCCCCTTGAGTGAAAAAAGCCCGACCTCTCAGGGTCGGCGTAAGGACGGGAACTTGCGTCCTTACGATCCAAGAAGTTGAATTACTGCTATGAAGCAACAATTCGAAACTTGGTAGCGGGGGCAGGATTTGAACCTGCGACCTTCGGGTTATGAGCCCGACGAGCTGCCAGACTGCTCCACCCCGCAGCAGAAGCGGAATTATGAAGAACTTGAGCAGTAATTACAAGCCCTAGTTTTTCATCTATTGAACCGCGTGGCGGCTGTTCAACGTCGCGACGCATGATACCCGCAATGCAACAAAAACGAAACAGTCAGCGCAGTTTTATTTCAGTGCGATGCCAAATGCAGGATGCGGCACTGCAAAACCTAACGCTGACGCAGCGGTCTTAGGCGAGACCAGCGAACGCGCGCTGGCACCACACCATGATCGGACTCCAGGCCAGACCAAGCGCAAGCAAGGCCAGCGCATTGACGCCGAGCACGGTGCCCAGCACGCGATCGTTATTGGCCGGCAACGGCTCGCCGACCGGCTCGTCGAAGTACATGACCTTGATGACACGCAGGTAGTAGTACGCACCGATCACCGCGCAGATGACGCCGACCAGGGCCAGCCACAGCATGTCGCCCTTCACCGCCGCGCCCAGCACCGCCAACTTTGTCCAGAAGCCGAGGAACGGCGGGATCCCTGCCAGCGATGCCATGATGCACAACACCAGTCCAGCCATCCACGGATTGCGCGCGTTGAGTCCCTTGAAGTCGTCGATGTTCTCCGCCTCGAACCCATTGCGCGACAGCGCGATGATGGCGCCGAACGACGCGGTGGACATGATGGTGTAGCTGACCGCGTAGAACATTGCAGCCGCATAGCCCTCTTCGCCGCCACCGGCCACGCCCATCAGCAGGAAGCCGATATGCGAGACGGTCGAGTACGCGAGCATGCGCTTGAGGTTGCTCTGCGCAATGGCCATCAGGTTACCGACGACCAACGACACCGCAGACAGGCCGCCGATCAGCAGATGCCACTGCGGCGACAACGGACCCATACCGACTTCCAGCAGGCGATACGCCATCCCGAAGGCCGCAAGCTTGGGCGCCGAGCTGATCAACAACGCAATCGGCGCAGGCGCACCCTGATAGACGTCAGGCAACCACATGTGGAACGGCGCAGCGCCGAGCTTGAAGGCGACGCCGGCGATCATGAAGATGGTGCCGGTGAGCAGCAGCGTGCGCTCGTTGGAGCCTTCGATCGCATCATGGATGCCGGCCAGGCTGAGCGTACCGGTGGCGCCATAGACCAGCGACATGCCGTACAACAGCAGGCCCGATGCCAGCGACCCGAGCACGAAATACTTCATCGCCGCTTCGGTCGCCAGGCCGTTGTCACGGTTGGAAGCGACCAGTGCATAGGAGCACAGCGCCAGCAACTCCAGACCCAGATAGACCATCAACAGGCTACCGGCCGACGCCAGCAACATCATGCCGGCGGTAGCGAACAGCACCAACACCGGAATTTCGCCCTGGTAGAGATTGCGTTCGCGCAGGTACGTCCAGCCATAGACCAGACTCAGCCCACTGACCAGCACGATCACGGTCTTCATGACATCGGCCGCGGTGTCGCGAACGAACATGCCGTTGAAGATGTCGCCCTGCCCGCCCGTGCCGGTTGCCAACAACACGAGCACCACGGCAAGAACAGCGACGGAGAACAAGTGGGTCCAGACCTTGTTCCGCTGGCTCACGAACAGATCGAGCATCAGCAGTGCGAAAGCGCCGCCGATCAGCACCAGCTCCGGTACGAGCGGAGCCAGGTCAGCGGTGGTCAACGGCGCGAGCGTTGGCGTGGTCATCATTAAATCCTGGAAATCAAAACGTACGGCAAGCGGTCAGAGCTTGGTCGCGGCAATCTGGGTAGCCAGCTTGGCGATCGACGGCTCCATCAGATCAGTCAGCGGCTTCGGGTACAGGCCCATGGCCAGCACGCCGGCGGCGAACACCCCCAGAACAAATGCTTCGCGGCCATTGATGTCCTTCAGCTCGGCCACGTGGGCGTTGGCTACTTCGCCGAAGAACACACGCTTGTAGAGCCATAGCGTGTACGCAGCGGTGATCACCAAGGTGGTGCCAGCGGCGAAGGCAACCAGCGGGTGCTTCTGGAAGCTGGCCAGGATCACCATGAACTCGCCGACGAAACCACTGGTTCCCGGCAGGCCGGCATTGGCCATGAAGAACAACATGGCGAAGGTGGCAAACCACGGCATCACATTGACCACGCCGCCGTAATCGGCGATGCGACGGGTGTGCATGCGGTCGTAGAGCACGCCAATGCAGGAGAACATCGCACCAGACACAAAACCGTGCGAAATCATCTGCACCATCGCGCCCTGCAGGCCCAGACGAGCAGCATCGGTGCTGCCGTACTCGCGCACCAGGGTGAAGGCGATGAAGGTGCCCAGCGTGACGAAACCCATGTGCGCGATGGACGAATACGCCACCAGCTTCTTCATGTCGTCCTGCACCAATGCCACCAGGCCGACGTAGATCACCGCAATCAGCGACAGCGCGATGACCAACCAGGCGAACTCATGGCTCGCGTCCGGCACGATCGGCAGATTGAAGCGCAGGAAGCCGTAGCCACCGATCTTCAACGCGATCGCGGCCAGGATCACCGAACCAGCCGTCGGTGCCTCGACGTGCGCATCGGGCAGCCAGGTGTGCACCGGAAACATCGGCACCTTGACCGCGAACGCGATCAGGAAGGCGAAGAAGATCCAG
The DNA here is from genome assembly GCF_038405005.1 of Xanthomonas sp. JL1. Taxonomy (NCBI): domain Bacteria; kingdom Pseudomonadati; phylum Pseudomonadota; class Gammaproteobacteria; order Lysobacterales; family Lysobacteraceae; genus Xanthomonas; species Xanthomonas sp. JL1. The sequence continues at coordinate 61,155 of NZ_JBBYGR010000041.1, forward strand.
GTCTGTTCCTTGGCGCTCAGCTGCAGCGCATACAGGTCGGCCAGTTGGAAGCTACCGCCCTTCAGATACAGATACACCAGGCCCACCAGCATCAGCACCGAGCCGAGGAAGGTGTAGAGGAAGAACTTCATTGCCGCGTAGATGCGCCGCGGGCCGCCCCAGACACCGATGATCAGGAACATCGGGATCAGCATGGCTTCAAAGAAGACGTAGAACAGCATCGCGTCGGTCGCTGCAAAAATACCGACCGTGACGCCTTCCAGGATCAGGAAGGCGGCAACATACTGATTAACACGCTTATCGATCGAGCGCCAGGCGCCGATCAGTGCCAGCACCGTCACCAGCGTGGTCAGCACGATCAACGCAACCGCGATGCCGTCCACGCCCAGGTTGTAGCCGATGTTGTAGGCCGGGATCCAGGCATGCAGTTCGATGAACTGCATGGCGTCATTGGCAGTGTCGTAGCCCAGCAGCGGCAGACTCAGCGCAAAGGTCGCCACCGCCACCGCCAGCGATGCCCAGCGGGCAGTCTCGGCGTTGCGCAACGCAAGGATCAGGGCGCCACCGATAATCGGCAGCCAGATCAAGATAGACAGTAAAGGCCAGTTCGACACGTTTTCTTATTCCGTACAGGTCAACGCCAGAAATGCATCAGTACCGCCAACAAGGCAATCAAACCGATGATCATTGCGAAGGCGTAGTGATAGAGGAAACCGGATTGCGTGCGACGCAGCAGATTTGCAGCCAGGTCGATCAGTCGGGCAGAACCATTGACGACCACACCGTCGACCACATGGGTATCGACTGCACGTGACGCCTTGCCAAGGACGACGCCACCACCGGCGAAGCCATTGATCCACAGCTTGTCGAAGCCGTACTTGTTTTCCAGCAACCACACTATCGGCGCGAACGCCTGGCGCGATTTGGCGGCCAGTTCCGGCTTCCACAGGTAGAACAACGCCGCCAGCAGCAGGCCGGCCACGGTCAGGAAGAACGGTGCTGCGGTCATGCCATGCAGGGCGAAGGCGAGCGGGCCATGGAACTCTTCGGCCAGTGCACCCACGGTGTCGCGCGCGGGATCGTAGAAATCGGCGATGCCGGTGAAGAACGAAATTGCCTGGCCCTTCATCGCGTGCGCTGCATGGTGCCCCTGCCAATCGGTGCCGAACAACATCGGGCCGATGGTGAAGAAACCGATCGCCACCGACGGAATCGCCAGCAGGATCAACGGCAGCGTCACCACCCATTTGGACTCATGCGGCTCGTGCGCACCGTGGTGGCCGTGTCCATGATCGTCGTGACCATGCGTGTCGTGGGCATGCGCATCGTGTGCGTGGAGCTGCGCTTCGGCATCGGTATGGGCGCTGTCGTGATGCGCATGCGCGTCGTGCGCATGGGCGTCGCGGAAGCGCTCCTTGCCGTGGAAGGTCAGGAACAACAGGCGGAAGCTGTAGAAACTGGTCACCAGCACGCCGCCGAGCACTGCCCAATAGCCGTAGGTCGCGACCCAGCTATGCGACTCATGCGCGTGGTGCGCAGCCGCTTCAATGATGGTGTCCTTCGAGTAGAACCCGGAGAAGAACGGCGTACCGACCAGGGCCAAGGTACCGATCACGCTGGTCCAGTAAGTCACCTTCATGTACTTGCGCAGGCCGCCCATCTTGCGCATGTCCTGCTCGTGGTGCATGCCGATGATGACCGAGCCGGCGGCCAGGAACAGCAGCGCCTTGAAGAAGGCGTGCGTCATCAGATGGAACACGGCCGCCGAATAGGCCGACACGCCCAACGCCACGGTCATGTAGCCAAGCTGCGACAGCGTCGAGTACGCCACCACCCGCTTGATGTCGTTCTGCACGATGCCGATCAGGCCGGTGAAGAAGGCCGTGGTCGCACCAATGAACAGGATGAAGTTCAGTGCGGTTTCCGACAGTTCGAACAGCGGCGACATGCGCGCCACCATGAAGATGCCCGCGGTGACCATCGTTGCGGCGTGGATCAGCGCCGAGATCGGGGTCGGGCCTTCCATCGAGTCCGGCAGCCACACATGCAGCGGCACCTGCGCCGATTTGCCCATCGCACCGATGAACAGGCAGATGCAGATCAGCGTCATCACACTCCATTCGTGACCCGCGAACAGCTGCACCTTGGCACCTGCCATGGTGGTCGCGTTGGCAAACACGGTGGAGTAATCCAGCGAGCCGAACCACAACAGCACGCCGGCAATACCCAGAATGAAGCCGAAGTCGCCGACGCGATTGACCAGGAACGCCTTCATGTTGGCGAACACGGCGGTCGGGCGCTTGAACCAGAAACCGATCAGCAGGTACGACACCAAACCCACCGCTTCCCAGCCGAAGAACAGCTGCAGGAAGTTGTTGCTCATCACCAGCGTGAGCATGGAGAAGGTGAACAACGAGATGTAGCTAAAGAAACGCTGGTAGCCCGGATCTTCTTCCATGTAGCCGATGGTGTAGATGTGCACCAGCAGCGACACGAAGGTCACCACCACCATCATCATCGCGGTCAGGCGGTCGACCATGAAGCCGACATGCGCCGAGTAATTACCGACGTCGAAGAACGTGTAGAGGTTTTGATTGAACGGGCTGGCGCCCTGCCCCACCAGCTGATACAGCATCAGGCACGACAACACGCAGCTGACCGCCACACCGAGGATGGTGACGTACTGCGCGCCCTTGCGCCCTACCTGGCGCCCGAACAGGCCGGCGATGATGCTGCCGACCAACGGTGCAAGCACCACTGCGATCAACAGACTCTTGGAGAGAGTGATTTCCATCTACAGGTCAGCCCTTCAACGTATCGACTTCGGCCACATTGATCGTGCGGCGTGTGCGGAACAGAGTCACCAGGATCGCAAGGCCGATTGCAGCCTCCGCAGCGGCAACCGTCAGAATGAAGAACACGAACAACTGACCGGCGGTATCGCCGAGCTCGCGCGAGAACGCGATGAAGTTGACGTTGACCGACAGCAGCATCAACTCGATCGACATCAGCAACACGATGACGTTCTTGCGGTTGAGGAAGATGCCGGCCAGGGAGATGCAGAACAGCACCGCGCCCAGTCCCAACAGGTGGCCCAAGGTAATCAAGACTTCGCCTCCTGTCCGTCGGCCGCGTCGCCCTGCGGCGCAACCTGTACCGGCTTTTCAACCGCCATTTTGACCATGCGCAGACGGTCGCCCGCTTTCACCCGTGACTGCTCGCCGGCGTTCTGCAACTTGATGCCGGTGCGCTTGCGCAAGGTCAGCATCACCGCAGCAACCACCGCCACGGTCAGGATCACCGCAGCAAACTCGAACGGCAGCAGGAACTCGGTGTACAGGCTCTTGGCCAACCAGGTCAGGTTGGAGCTGTCCGCGGCTTGCGCTGCAGCGTTGTCCGCCGGGAACGGCGTGGCGCTACGTGCCTTGACGCCGATCAAGGTGACCATCTGCGCCAACATGGCAACCGCCATGATGACGCCCAGCGGCATGTACTTGACCCACCCCTCGCGAAGGCGGCTGGTGTCGATGTCCAGCATCATCACCACGAACAGGAACAGCACCATCACTGCGCCGACGTAGACCAGCACCAGCGTCACACCGAGGAATTCGGCGCCAACCAGCAACCAGATGCATGCCATCGAGAAGAACGTGAGGATCAGGCACAACACGGCGTACACCGGATTGCGCACGCTGATCACCGCACCGGCGGACACGACCGCGACGGCGGAGAAGGCGTAGAAAGCAAGAGTGACCCAGTCCATCATGACCTCAACGGAAGGCGGCATCGGCAGCGCGACGCTCGGCGATCTCGGTTTCTAACCGGTCTCCGATCGCCAGCAGCTGCGGCTTGTTGATAATGTTTTCGCCACGCTTCTCGAAGTGGTACTCGAGGATGTGCGTTTCGACGATCGAGTCCACCGGGCAGCTTTCTTCGCAGAAACCGCAGAAGATGCACTTGAACAGATCGATGTCGTAGCGCGTGGTACGGCGGGTGCCGTCTTCGCGCTTGGCCGAGTCGATGGTGATCGCCAGCGCCGGGCACACCGCTTCGCACAGCTTGCAGGCGATGCAACGCTCTTCACCATTGGGATAGCGACGCAGCGCGTGCAGGCCACGGAAGCGTGGCGACTGCGGGAACTTCTCCATCGGATACAGCACGGTGTACTTGGGCTTGAACGTGTATTTCAACGTCAGCCACAAGCCGCCGAGCAGTTCGAGCAGCAGCAGGCTCTTGAAGTAGTGGGTGATCTTGTTCATCAATTACACGCCCTTCTGGATCACGCCGTAAAACACCATCAACGCCGTCACTGCGATCCACACGATCGTGAGCGGAATGAAGACCTTCCAGCCCAGACGCATGATCTGGTCGTAGCGGTAACGGGGGAAGCTGGCACGGAACCAGATGTAGGCGCTGGCGAAGAAGAACACCTTCATCAGCAGCCATGGCCAGCCGCCCTTCCACAGCCAGTCGATCCACGGCGAGATGTCCGCGTTGACCCAGCCCTGGATCGGGCTCAACCAACCGCCGAGGAAGAAGATCGAGATCAGGAAGCTGACCAGGATCATGTTGGCGTATTCGGCCAGGAAGAACAGCGCGAACGCACCGCCCGAATATTCCACCATGTGCCCGGCGACGATTTCCGATTCACCTTCCACCACGTCGAACGGCGCGCGGTTGGTTTCGGCGACGCCGGACACCCAGTACACGATGAACAATGGGAACAGCGGAATCAGGAACCAGTCGAAGAAGCCGGAGTTACCCGCCTGCGCGAACACGATCTGACTCAAATTGACGCTACCGGAGGCAATCATCACGCCGACCAGCGCAAAGCCCATCGCAATTTCGTAGCTGACCACCTGTGCTGCCGAGCGCATCGCGCCCAGGAAGGCGTACTTCGAGTTCGATGCCCAGCCTGCCAGGATGATGCCGTACACGCCCAGCGAGGTCATCGCCAGCAGATAGAGCAAGCCGACGTTGGCGTTGGACAACACCAGCTTCGCATCGAACGGCACCACCGACCAGGCGGCAAATGCAGGTGCCAGGGTCAGCAACGGGGCGATGATGAACATCGCCTTGTGCGAGCTACTCGGTTGCAGGATTTCCTTGAACAGGAGTTTGAACACGTCGGCGAAGGCCTGGAAGATGCCCATACCCACGTACATGGGCCCGTGGCGCACGTGCATCCAGCCGATCAGCTTGCGCTCCCAGACCACATAGAAGGCCACCGACACGATCACCGGCACGGCGATCAGCAGGATCTTCAAGACCGACCAGAGCACCACGCCGCCATCGCCCAGTCCCAGAAACCACTGGTGCAAGGGGTCGACCAGGTTCAACAGCAATTCGTTCATGCAGCCACCACCGTTACACGACCGGCACCGAGCGGCGCGGTTGCGCCATGGCCTGATTCGATCCACACCGTGCCCGGTGCGACGCGCTTGTCCAGCAACACCGGCAACGTTGCCTTACCGGCATCGGTACCGACCTTGACCATCTGACCTGCCTGGACCTGCAACTGCGCCGCCTGCTCCGGATGCATCGCCACGCACGGCGCGACGTTGAGCGGATGGGATTGCAGCGCAGCGGCGCGGCGCACCACCGCGTCGGTGCGATAGATCGCTGCAGTCGCAGCGACTTCCAGCCCGTTACTGACGACTGGCGGCTGTGCCGACGCCGTCGGCGTCACGCTGCGGGTCTGCATGCCGGCGCGCAGGCCAACCAGATCGATGAATTCGAACCCGGCCAGACCCAGCTCACCGCCGAGTGCACGCAGCACACGCCAACCCTCGCGCGCTTCGACCGGCAAGCGGCCTGCGGCACGTGCGGTCTGCACGCGACCATCCAGATTGGTCAGCGATGCATCGATTTCCGGCAACGCACCGATCGGCAGAATCACGTCGGCCACATCGCGCGTGGACGCACAAGCGAACTGACTGAAGGCGACGACCTTGGCCCCGGCCAGCGCGCTGCGCGCAGCGGCGGCATCGGCAAAATCCAGGCCCGGCTCGATGCCGTAGAGCACATACGCCTGACGCGGCTGGCCCAGCATGCCGGCGACATCGCGCGCGGTGGGCAGCACGCCCTGCGCGACCAGACCGACGGCGTTGGCACCCTGCGGGATGCGGCACAACGATGCGCCGGTTGCGGCGGCAAAATCACGTGCAGCGGCGCGCAGCGCTGCAGCCTGCGGATGATTTTCGACCAGCGCGCCGACCACGATCACGGCGCGGCTGGCGCCCTTGACCGCATCGCGCAGCGCTGCATCGTCAAGCGCAGCTGCCAGCTGCGACGGCGCCACCACGGTGCGGCTCGCCTGGGTGAAAGCGAAATCGAAATCGACCGGATTGACCGAATGAATCTGGGTGCGGTTCTGGATGTGCGCCTTGCGCAGACGTGCATGCAGCAACGGCAACTCATGGCGCACGTTGGAACCGAACACCACCACCACGTCGGCCTGTTCGATCTCGGCCAGCGGCGTGGCGAAGGCGTGGGCCACTGCAGCATCGGAGAAGTCGCGATTGGGCAGACGATGGTCCAGATTGCCACTGCCCAGCCCTTCGGCCAGACGCGCGAGTAGTGCGCCCTCTTCGTTGGACGTGGACGGATGCACCAGCACGCCGAGCTGATCGCCGGCGTTGTCGCGCAGGATCTGGGTCGCGGCAGCCAGACCTTCGGTCCAGCTCACTTCGGTCCACTCGCCGTTGACCTTCTTCAGCGGCTTGACCGCGCGATCTTCGGCGTACAGACCCTGATGCGAATAACGGTCGCGATCCGACAGCCAGCATTCGTTGACCGCCTCGTTCTCGCGCGGCACGGTGCGCAGCACTTCGCCGCGACGCACATGCAGGAACAGGTTCGAGCCCATGGCATCGTGATAACCCAGCGACTCGCGCGCCATCAATTCCCACGGACGTGCGCGGAACTGAAACACTTTGTTGGTCAGCGCGCCCACCGGGCACACGTCGATGACGTTGCCGGAAATTTCGGTGGTCAGCGGCTTGCCGTCGTAGGTACCGATCTGCAGGTTTTCGCCGCGATACATGCCGCCCAGTTCGTAGGTGCCGGCGATGTCTGCAGTGAAACGCACACAGCGGGTGCACTGGATGCAGCGGGTCATTTCGGTGGCGACCAACGGACCGATGTCTTCGTCAGGCACCACGCGCTTGCGCTCGTTGAAACGGCTCACCGAACGACCGTAGCCGAGCGAGACGTCCTGCAGCTCGCACTCGCCGCCCTGATCGCAGATCGGGCAGTCCAGCGGGTGATTGATCAGCAGGAATTCCATCACGCTGCGCTGGTACTTCAGCGCCTTTTCGCTACGGGTCGTGACCTTCATGCCATCCATCACCGGCGTGGCGCAGGCAGGCGAGGGCTTCGGCGATTTCTCGACATCGACCAGGCACATGCGGCAGTTGGCCGCGATCGGCAGCTTCTCGTGGTAGCAGAAGCGCGGGATCGGGATGCCGGCCTTGTCGGCCGCCTGAATGATCATCGAGCCCTTCGGCACCACCAAAGACTGCCCGTCGATCTCGACGGTGACATGGTCCGGTGGCACGTTCGGGTTCACTGGTTGGGCGCTCATGCAGCCACTCCGACTTGCGTATCGACGATCGAACGACCGTTGACGATGTAGTACTCGAACTCGTCCCAGAACTGACGCAGGAAGCCCTGAATCGGCCATGCCGCCGCTTCACCGAACGCGCAGATGGTGTGGCCTTCGATCTGGCCGGCCACGGTACGCAGCTGATGCAGGTCTTCCATCGTGGCCTTGCCGGCGACAATGCGCTCCAGCACGCGGTGCATCCAGCCGGTGCCCTCGCGGCACGGGGTGCACTGGCCGCAGGATTCCTTGTGGAAGAACTGCGAGATGCGGCAAGCGAAACGCACGCAGCAGACGCTGTCGTCCAGCACCACGATGGCGCCCGAACCCAAGCCGGTGCCCAGTGCGCGCAAGGTGTCGTAATCCATCTGCAGGCCAGCGACCTGGTCGGCTTTCAGCACCGGCATCGACACGCCACCGGGCACCACGCCCTTGAGCTTGCGACCCGGGCGCAGACCGCCGGCCATTTCCAGCAATTCGTCGAAGGTGGTGCCGAGCGGCACTTCGAAATTGCCGCCCTTCTGCACGCAACCGGACACCGAGAAAATCTTCGGGCCGCCGTTTTTGGTCTTGCTCAACCCAAGGAACCACTCCGGGCCGTTGCGAATGATCGCCGGCACCGACGCATAGGTCTCGGTGTTGTTGATGGTGGTCGGCTTGCCGTACAGGCCGAAGTTGGCCGGGAACGGCGGCTTGTAGCGCGGCTGGCCTTTCTTGCCTTCCAGAGATTCCATCAATGCGGTTTCTTCGCCGCAGATGTAGGCACCGGCACCCAGCGCGCCGTAGATATCGATATCCACGCCGCTGCCGAGGATGTTCTTGCCCAACCAACCGTTGGCGTACGCGTCGGCCAGCGCCAGCTCGAAATTTTCGAACGGCTCGTGGTGGAACTCGCCACGCAGATAGTTGTACCCCACCGTCGAGCCGGTGGCGTAGCAGGCGATCGCCATGCCCTCCACCACCGAATGCGGGTTGTAACGCAGGATGTCGCGGTCCTTGCAGGTACCCGGCTCGGATTCGTCAGAGTTGCACAGGATGTACTTCTGCATCGTGCCCTTGGGCATGAACGACCACTTCAAACCGGTCGGGAAGCCCGCGCCGCCACGGCCGCGCAGATTCGACGCCTTGACCATTTCGATGACATCGGCCGGCGCGATCTTCTCTTCGAGGATCTTGCGCAGCGCGGCGTAGCCACCTGTTTTCAGATAGCTCTCGTACGACCACGGGGTGTCGTAATGCAGCGTCGTATACACCACCTGATGCGGCAGCGGCGCCGGACCGACCGGGCCTGAGGGTGCGTGATGATGTGCCATGTCTTACTCCAGCCCGTCCAGCAGCGCGTCGACCTTCTCTTTCGTCAGGTGCTCGTGATAATGACCGTTGATGACCATCATCGGCGCCGCAGAGCAGGCAGCCAGGCACTCTTCTTCGCGCTTGAGGTAGACGCGGCCATCGACCGTCGACTGACCCAGCTTGCAGCCCAGCTTCTTTTCCGCGTGCGCCAGCAGATCTTCGGCGCCGTTGAGCCAGCAGCTGATGTTGGTGCAGAACGCCACGTTGTGGCGGCCGACCTTTTCGGTCTCGAACATCGAGTAGAAGCTGGCGACCTCGTACGCCCACACCGGCGGCAGCTCCAGGTACTTGGCCACGCCGACGATCAGTTCGTCGGTCAGCCAGCCCTGGTTCTGTTCCTGTGCGGCATGCAAGCCCTGCAACACCGCCGAACGCTTGCGATCGGGCGGAAACTTGGCCAACCAATGATCGATGTGCGCGCGCGTCTTGTCGCTCAGCACCACCTGCGGATCAACATCGCGCGCCGCTTCGAAATTACCCGTCGCCTTCATCGGTCAACCTCACCGAAAACCAAATCGTAAGTGCCGATCATCGCCACGACGTCGGCCAGCAGATAGCCACGCACCACTGCGTCCATCGACGACAGATGCGCAAAACCCGGCGCGCGCAGATGCACGCGGAACGGCTTGTTGGCGCCATCGGACATCAGGTAGCAACCGAACTCGCCCTTCGGCGCTTCGACCGCGCTGTAGGTTTCGCCGGCAGGCACGCAATAGCCTTCACTGAACAGCTTGAAGTGATGGATCAGCGCTTCCATGTCGTCCTTCATTCCTTCGCGGCTGGGCGGAGCGACCTTGAAATTGGTGACCATGACCGGGCCCGGGTTGGCCTTCAGCCACTTCACGCACTGCTTGATGATGCGGTTGGACTCGCGCATCTCGGCCACGCGCACCAGGTAGCGGTCGTAGCAGTCGCCGTTGGTGCCGACCGGGATATCGAAATCCACTGCGTCGTACTTGGCATACGGCTGCTTCTTGCGCAGATCCCACTCGATGCCCGAACCACGCAGCATTGGACCGGTCATGCCCCAGGCACGTGCCAGATCCGGGCTAATGATGCCGACGTCGACGGTACGCTGCTTCCAGATGCGGTTGTCGGTCAGCAGCGTTTCGTATTCGTCCACGCGCAACGGGAAGGTGTTGGTGAAATCCTCAAGGAAATCCAGCATCGAGCCTTCACGCGCTGCATTGAGCTTCTTCAGCGCCCCACCCTTGTGCCAACGCGATTCCTTGTACCTGGGCATGCGATCAGGCAGATCGCGGTAGACACCACCCGGACGGTAGTAGGCAGCATGCATACGCGCACCACTGACCGCCTCGTAGACGTCCATCAATTCTTCGCGCTCGCGGAACGCATACAGCATCACCGCCATTGCACCCAGATCGAGCGCGTTGGAACCGACCCACATCAGGTGGTTCTTGATGCGGGTGATCTCGTCGAACATGGTGCGGATGTACTGCGCACGCTCGGGCGCTTCGATTCCCATCAGAGATTCGATCGCGCGCACGTAGGCGTGCTCGTTGCACATCATCGACACGTAATCCAGGCGATCCATGTACGGAACCGACTGGTTGAACGGCTTGGATTCGGCCAACTTCTCGGTGCCACGGTGCAGCAGGCCGATATGCGGATCGGCGCGCACCACGGTTTCGCCGTCCATTTCCAGGATCAGGCGCAACACGCCGTGCGCCGCAGGATGCTGCGGGCCGAAGTTCATCGTGTAATTGCGGATTTCCTGCTTGCTTTCGGCAGGATTGCTCGCGAAGGCATCGGTTGCCTGGCGGAACTCACTCACTTGGCAGTCTCCGACCTGCCCACTTCACCAGCGGCAGTCTCATAACGGGCATCGTCGCGAATCACGCGCGGCACGCCGACGCGCGGCTCGACCGAGGTCACCGGCTCGTACACCACACGCTTGCGCTCTTCGTCGTAGCGCACTTCGACGTTGCCGATCAGCGGGAAATCCTTGCGGAACGGGTGGCCGACGAATCCATAGTCGGTCAGGATGCGGCGCAGGTCCGGGTGACCATCGAACACGATGCCGAACAGGTCGAATGCTTCGCGCTCGAACCAGTTCACGCCCGGCCAGATATCGGTCACCGACGCCACCAACGGCACCTGTTCGTCCGGTGCATAGCAACGCACGCGCAGACGCTGGTTGTGCTGGTAGGAAATCAGCTGCGCGACCACCGCAAAACGCTGCTTGGGCAACTGCTGCGGCTGCGCGCCAGCGGAGCTTTCCTGGCTGGGGAACTCACCCCAGGCGAAACGACCGACCGCCTTGCCTTCGACGCCGCGGCTGAACCCCTGCGACGACACGTCGGCGGTATCCCACTCGCCGCTGCCGTAGCCGAGGTAATCGACGCCGCACAGGTCGCTGAGCTGCTCGAAACCGAGCTCGTCGCGTAGCGCAAGGCAAGTGGCGTGCCAATCGGCTGCAGCGACTTCCAGCGTCACTTCGCCGCGCGGCAATGCCACGGCAATCTGCGCACCGGCGAAACGTGCTGCAAGTCGATCAGTGAAGGAGGATGCTTGCTCTGCCATGGGGGCTTGGCTGCTCTCGGTAGAAGAAGACGGGTGTCAGCGCGCGATCGTCTGGGTACGCCAGATCTTCTTCTGCAGCTGCAAGATGCCGTAGACCAGCGCCTCGGCGGTCGGCGGGCAGCCCGGGACGTAGATGTCCACCGGCACGATGCGGTCGCAACCGCGTACCACCGAATAGGAATAATGGTAATAGCCGCCGCCATTGGCGCAGCTGCCCATCGAAATGACCCACTTCGGATCCGGCATCTGATCGTAGACCTTGCGCAGCGCCGGAGCCATCTTGTTGACCAGGGTACCGGCCACGATCATCACGTCGGACTGGCGCGGCGACGGGCGGAACACCACGCCATAGCGGTCCAGGTCCAGGCGCGAGGCGCCCGCATGCATCATCTCGACGGCGCAACAGGCCAAACCGAACGTCATCGGCCACATCGAGCCGGTGCGCGCCCAATTCAGCAGCGCATCGACGCTGGTGGTCACGTAGCCCTTTTCGAGCAGCGGGTTTTCGCCTTCCGGGCGCAGGATGTCTTCCACCCGGCCTTCAGGCATCGGGTTGGTCATCAGACGATCCAGGGTCTGAATCACTCCCATTCCAGCGCTCCCTTCTTCCACACGTAGACAAAGCCGAGGAACAACATGCAGACGAACAGCCCCATGGTAACCAGCGAACGTGCGCCGATCTCCATGAACACCTGCGTCCACGGCACGATGAAGATGATTTCCAGATCGAACACGATGAACTGGATCGCTATGAGGTAGTAGCGCACATCAAACTTCATGCGCGCGTCTTCGAATGCCTCGAAGCCACACTCATACGGAGACAGCTTGCGCGCGTCCGGGGTACGCGGAGCGAGGAATCGACCAATCAGCATCAGCACGATACCGATACCGGTGGCGACGATCAGAAACAGCAGACTCGGCAAATATTCGGCCAGCACAGCGATTCTCTCTTGCCTGTGCCCGCACGCGCCGCGTGCCGGCATGGGGTATAGGCAGCCCCCGCGAGCGACAAGCGATGCGCAGGAACTGCAGCCAAACAATGGTGCCCAAGAGGGGACTCGAACCCCTACGACCTAAGTCGCTACCACCTCAAGGTAGTGCGTCTACCAATTCCGCCACCTGGGCATACGTTGCGCCGCTGGGCATCCCAGTGCGCAGCGTATTGTAACCGGCTTCAGCGTTTTTGTGCTGGCTCTGAAGCGTTTTCTTCGCGGGCTGCATGCGCCGGCTGCGCCGGTGCGGACGGCGCTGGCGCGGCGGCCGGAAACGGCTGCGACGGAGCAGTCGGTACGGCACCGGCGGCCGGAGCCTGCGGCAACGGCTGGGTCAGCTCGCCGGCGGCAGCCGGAGCCGGCATTGCCGACTGCGACATCACACCCAGGTTCTGGTCGGTAGGACGTGCGCCGTGCGTGGCGTACCACGCCATGAACAGGCTGATGCTGAAAAACACCACCGCCAGCCACTTGGTCGACTTGGACAGGAAGTTCGACGCACCCTGCGAACCGAACACGGTGCCCGAAGCACCGGCACCGAAGCCGGAACCGGCCGCCGCACCTGCGCCACGCTGCATCAGGATCAGCGCAATCATCGCCAGCGCGACCAGCACGTAGACCACATTGAGGATCAACATCAGCATTTCGAAATCCGTCCCCGGACAAAACTTAATGGGTTAGCACGCGGCCGCCGCGCGTGCGATGGCCAGGAAATCTTCGGCGACCAGTGAAGCGCCTCCGACCAGCCCGCCATCGACATCGGGCTGTGCAAACAGCTCGCCGGCGTTATCGGGCTTGACACTGCCCCCGTACAGGATGGGCAACGAATCAGCGATTCTAGCATCCGCCTTCGCGACTTCGCCACGCAGGAAGGCGTGCACGGCCTGGGCCTGCTCCGGCGTGGCGGTACAGCCGGTGCCAATGGCCCAGATCGGTTCATAGGCCAGCACGGCGCCCGCGAAACCGGCACTGCCGACCAGCGCCAGGACCGGTTCGAGCTGGGCACGTAGGATTGCCTCAGTCTGACCGGCTTCACGCTGTTCCAGCGATTCGCCCACGCACAGCACCGGAGTCAGCCCGGCATGGATCGCGGCGGCGAACTTGCGCGCCACCAGCTCGCTACTCTCCTGATGGTACTGACGGCGCTCGGAGTGGCCGACCAGCCCGTAGCCGGCACCGACATCCACCAACATCGAGGCCGAGACCTCGCCAGTGTAGGCGCCCTTCTCATTGCTGCTGACGTCCTGGGCTCCGAACGACAGGTGATGGGCCTCGAAATCCTCGATCAGGTCGCCGAGGTAAGGCAGTGGCGGCAGGATGACGACGTCGATACCCTCCAGGGGCATGTGCGCGGCGAGCTTGGCCACCAGTTCGGTGGCGAAGGCGCGGCTGCCATGCAGCTTCCAATTTCCGGCAACGATCTTTCGACGCATCAGGCGCAGGTTCCTGAGTTGAAGACAGGCGACAGAATAGCCCATGCCCTGTCGGCAACCGGCACACTTCTATCCTCCACATCTCTCACCCCTCCCCTTGCAGGAACCTGCCATGTCCGTTTCACCTGTCTTCGCGTTGATCACCGGCGCTTCCAGCGGCATCGGCCGCGAGATTGCGCGGGCATACGCCAAACGCGGGGTGCCGTTGCTGCTGACCGCGCGCCGGGAGGACCGACTGCACGGATTGGCCGACCAATTGCGCAGCGCAGTGCGGGTGGAAGTGCTGCCGGCCGATCTGGCCGACCCGGCCGCGACAGAAGCGCTGGCGACGCAGATCCAGCGCAATGGCTGGACCGTGGGAACACTGGTCAATAACGCAGGGTACGGCGTGCCGGGCCGTTATCTGCATAACGACTGGGCCACGCATGCGCGCTTTCTGCAGGTCATGGTGACAGCGGTGTGCGAACTGACCTGGCGACTGCTGCCGATGATCCGCGCCAGCGGCCAGGGCCGCATTCTCAACGTGGCCTCGTTCGCGGCGCTGTCGCCTAGCGCCGATAGGCAGACCCTGTACGCGGCCAGCAAGAGCTTCATGCTGCGCTTCAGCGAATCACTGGCGCTGGAAAACGCCGATTGCGGCGTCAAGGTGTGTGCGCTGTGTCCGGGCTTTGCCTGGTCGGAATTCCACGACGTGACCGGCACCCGGAACGCGATGTCCGCCCTGCCCGCCTGGGCGTGGTTACAGGCCGACGCGGTCGCGGAATACGGAATCGCTGCACTGGAACGCGGCCAGGTGCTGGCGGTGCCGGGCTGGGGCTACCGATTGGTCAATGCCGCACTGCGGCTGCTGCCGCATGCGTTTGCCTTACGCATGATGGCGCGCGGCTCGCATCGGGTACGACCGCTGGATTAAGGCAGCAGCAGGCCGTGTGTGCGTGAGATATCGCCTGTGCGCAGCAACGCTTCGCGGCCGACTTCAACCTGGGCGCCCGGAGGGCGTGCGATGCCACGCAAGCGCATATATCGAGCGTCAAATCATTTCAGAGCGGCTCGCAAAACGACTGCGCACCGCCAGGCGGGCGCGGCCGGTGCTCGGAAGCGGCATGTACCACGCGTCCACTGCGGTTCTGAGCGCTACGTCCGCACCCACTTGACGACTGCTCGCTACGTTTTGTTAGCCGCTCTTAGATGCAAACGCATGCCCGTCAAAATCGGCATCGGCTCACGCGCCTGACCACAAGCGCTGAAAACAATCGCTGCTCTCAGTGATTGACGATGTCGCCATGCATGGCTGCCAGCCGTGTGAGCAGGCGATTTTGCGTGCGACGCGGAATCTTGCGCTGATCCATCGCCCAGTTCAGATCTTCGACCAAGGCATTGAAGTCGCCTTCGCGAATGGCCAGGTGCGCGTGCGCCTGCTGCATCGACTTGGCGGTGTCCGGGCATGGGCCGTCGGCGAGGTGGCAGAATTTCTGCACCAGGCGCTCGTTGAGCATGACGATATTGACACGTGCGAATTTATCGACAATGCGTTGGTCGTCGGCGATGCGCGAGAGCATGGTTTCCACCAGCGCTTCGATGCCGGCTTGCCCGCCAAGCTCGTCGTACAGCGTCTGCCGCGGTTGCGTGCTGGCGCAGGCGCTTGTCAGGCCCAGCACACACAGCAAGGACCAGCGCAGCCATCGGTTCATCAGAACGCCTCCTGCAAAGAGAGATAAGGGCCGCGCTGATCGGCAAGCGTGGCGATGTCGCCAAGATCGGCGAATGCAGCGGTCAACGAGACATGCTTGTGTCCGTACACAAGATCGCCGGAAAGACGTAACTTGGCGCCAAACACGTCCTGACCTAGGGCCTGTTAACACATCCGAAGCCCATCAACGATCAGAACGAAGCTGAGGAAGCCAAGGAACATGACATCCAGCTTCTCGAAGCGCGTGAAAATCCGTCGGTAGCCCTTCAAGCGACGGAACAGCCTCTCCACTTCGTTGCGCCGCTTGTACATTTCCTTGTCGTACTCCCAAGGATCGACCCGATTGGACTTGGGTGGAACCACCGGCACGAAGCCAAGATCGAGCGCCAACTGGCGGGTTTCATTGCCTTCGTAAGCGCGATCCATCAGCAGATGAACCGGCCGCTCCACTGGCCCCAGGTGTTCAAGCAACGCGCGGCCTGCGGGTGCGTCATGTGCGTTGCCAGGCGTCAATCCGAACGTGATGGCTGTTCGAGCATC